>DATGVV010000511.1:0-3951 GCA_035299885.1 Chloroflexota bacterium
CGCGGTTTTGGGAGCTGGTGAACCGCTATCCCCTGGCCGAGCGGGCGCGCGGCTACTTGATGGCCCTGGGCTACGAGGGCGAACCCGCGGAAGCGGAACCTCGAGAAGAGGCATCGTAGGGGAGATCATCCAGGCGCCGAGCTTAAGCGAGGTGGCCTGGGCCTTCACCCGGATTGGCCTGCTGTCGTTTGGCGGCGGGTCGGCCAGCCAGTTGCTGATGCGCAAGGAGCTGGTCTGGAAACACGGCTGGCTGACCGACATCGAATACAACCGCATCTGGCAGCTCAGCAAGCTGACCGTCGGCATCCAGCAGATCGGCCAGGTGATCCTGTACGGCCAGAAGCTGGCCGGCCGGCGCGGCATTGCCGTGGCCGTCGCCGGCTTCATGCTGCCGTCAGTGTTTCTGACGATCGTCATGTCTATCGTGCTGGTAGCCGTGATCGGCAATCGCTACATCGAGGATGCGCTGCGGCTGGTGATCCCGCTCACCGGCGGCATGACCATGGCCATCGCGCTGCAGATGTGGAGCCCGGAAGTGCCACGCCTGCCCCGACACGTGCTTCGCCTGGTGGGGCAAGGTGTCGCGGTGCTCATCTGCTCGGTCCTGGTGGGAGTCGTGCGCCTGCCGGTCCCGTTGATCATGGTGGCTGCGCTGACGCTGGGAGCGCTGCTGCCGTGATCGGCCCGGCCGAGCTGTTCGTGCTGTTCGTCAAGGCGTCGGCGCTGTCGTTCGGAGGCCTGGGCGGTTTGCCCATCCTGCATCAGGACCTGGCGGCGCGATCCGTGCCGGATCTGGACCGGCTGATTGGCCAGGCGCTGGCGGTTGGCCGGCTCAGCCCCGGTCCCAACGGGCTGTACGTGGTGAGCCTGGGTTATGAGATGAGCGGCATCCTGGGCGGGATCATCGGCGGCCTCGCCCTGGCGCTGCCACCCTTCGTGGTGCTGCTGGTGGCGGCGCTGTACGCCCGCGTGGCTCATCTCAAGCGGACCGCCAACGCGCTGATGGTACTCAGCTTCGCTCTCACGGGCCTGCTGGGCTTCACCTCGTGGCAGATCATGACCGGCAGCTCCAGCGACGTATTCGAGTGGGCTGCCGGGATAGGCGGCTTCGTGGTCTCGGCGCGCTTCCGCCTGCACCCGGTGTGGATGATTGGCGCAACGGCGCTGATCGGCATAGCCCTGTATCGCTAGAGCTATGACCTGAGGGCTGATAGCTTTCCTCCATGGGTATCTTCAACGAGTTCATCTACGGCGCCATCTGGCTGGCCATGGTCGTGGCTCTGGGCTTGACCGGCTGGCGGGCCACCAACGAGGGCCATTTTCGCGCTGTGTCGGAGAGCTACTACGGGCGCAAGGCGCAGGTTATGGGCGGCGCGTGCCTGCTGATTGCCGTGGTGGCTGGCATCTTCTTCGTGCTGCGCGTGCTGAATATCTTGGTGTTCGGCCTCAGGTCCGGCACCGGCCTCTTCTTCCTACTCGGCGCCGCTCTTGGCGGCTATCTCACCCTCCGCTACTACCGGCGGGCGGTCTAGCTCACTCGTCGCCGACGTCTTCCGCCCACAGCGGCCGGGCGACTCCCGGCAGCACGAGCCCGTAGTCCCGGGCGAACCTCCGGAAGGCCCGCTCGCGGGCCCGCATGTGCGCGCACACCTGGTCCCCCAAAGTGAAATCGACGCAGGTGCAGCTGCGTGGAGCCGCCGCAAACGTCGTCTCGCCACCGCTCACCAGGGCTGACGACCCATCGCGCTTGGTGAACGTCACCTGGTAGCGATTGGGGTCCACCGCGCCCGGCGCATACAGCTCGACGACGTAAGCCTGTGACTTGAAGACAGCCATGCCCCAAAAGAGTAGCGAAGGAGTATTCTGCAAACCGTGCGTACCTACAAAGTCGCCGTCATTCCCGGTGACGGGATTGGTCCGGACGTCCTGGCCGAGGGGCGGCGTGTGCTGGACGCGGCCGCCAAAGCGGATGGCGGCTTTAGCCTGGAGTACACCGAGCTCCCTTGGAGCTGCCGCTATTACCTGGAACAGGGACGCATGGCGCCCGCCGATTTTCTGGACACGCTGCGGGAGTTCGAGGCTATCTACCTGGGCGCGGTCGGCTATCCCGGCGTGCCCGACCACGTCTCGCTGTGGGAGCTGCTGCTGCCCATCCGCAAAGCCTTCAACCAGTACGTGAACCTGCGGCCGGTGAGGCTGCTGCCTGGCATCCGCTCGCCCCTGGCCGGCCGCGGTCCGGCCGACATCGATTTCGTGTGCGTGCGCGAGAACACCGAGGGCGAGTACTCAGGCGTGGGCGGCCGCGTCCAGACGGGCACGCCCACCGAAGTGGCCGTGCAGAGTGGCGTGTTCACCCGGCTCGGCGTGGAGCGCATCATCGTCTATGCGTTCGAGCTGGCGCGCAACCGCCAGCGTAAGAAAGTGACCTCCGCCACCAAGTCCAATGCGCTGCAGTACAGCATGGTCTTCTGGGACGAGGTCTTCAGCGAGGTGGCCCAGCGCTATCCCGACGTGCAGACCGAAAAGTGGCACGTGGACGCCCTGGCGGCTCGCTTCGTGACGCACCCCGAAACGCTGGACGTGGTCGTCGGCTCCAACTTGTTCGCCGACATCCTCACGGACCTGGGCGCCGCCATCCAGGGCAGCATGGGCACCGCCGCCAGCGCCAACCTCGATCCCTTCAAGAAGTACCCATCGATGTTCGAGCCGGTCCACGGCTCCGCGCCCGATATCGCCGGGCAGGGCATCGCCAACCCGATCGGCGCCATCTGGGCCGGCGCGATGCTGCTGGATACCTTGGGCGAGGCCGAGGCGGCCGGTCGTATGATGCGGGCTATGGAAGACACTACGCGCGAGGGGCGCTACCTTACCCGGGATGTGGGCGGGACCGCTACGACGCGTGAGGTGGGCGAGGCCATCGCCTCGCGGCTGCTGAGCGCCTCCTAGGCGACGCGGGCCAGGACGGGCTCGTCCACCAGTCGGTTCTTACCGGCCTGCTTGGCGGCCAGCAAGCGCGTGTCGGCTGTCTGCAGCAGCTCGTCCACGGTGTCCGTGTCGCGCGTCGAGGCCAGGCCGATAGTCAGAGTCACCTGCAAGCCCGGCTCGATGGCGTCCCAATCATGGTTGTTGACGTGCTCCAGCACACGTTGGCAGACCCTTCGGCCGGTCGGCAGCGGCGTCTCCGGGAAGTACAGCACGAATTCGTCACCGCCGTAGCGGACTACGGCGTCCATGGTGCGGCAGGCGCGCTGCAGCAGCGCGCCCAGCTCGGCCAGCACGCGATCGCCGGTCTGGTGCGAATAGCGGTCGTTGATCTGCTTGAAGCCGTCCACGTCGAGGATGGCCAGCGTGAACTCGCGGCCGAAGCGCCGGGTGCGCTCGAACTCGCGTGGTAGGTCGGTATCCATGAAGCGGCGGTTGCGGAGCCCGGTCAGCTTGTCTTCGAACGCCAGGCGCTCCATCTCACGAGCCCGAACTGCCGTGCGCTCCTTAAATATCTCCAGGGCCGCGATCAATCCGGTCAGCTCCTGCCGCTGCAGATACAGCCGGCGGGCGATGACAAAGCAGGCAGCGGCGAGGCTCGCGGCTGCAAGCCACGAGGCCGTGAGCGCCCAGAGCATCACTTCGCCACCATCTGTTTGTCTCTTTTATCCAACTATCGGTGCGCCTTTGCACCTTCTTGAACGAATAGGAGGCCCGCACAGTGATGCCCGGAGCTACTGAGCGTGCTTGATCTGCTCGTCCAGTTGGGCGACGGCGGCGTAATCTTCGTCCAACAGCTTGTAGCCGCGCTCGAGGTAGAGCTGTGACAGATGGCCGCCGGCCTCGCCGGGTGTATTGGCGGCTTCGATGAGGCGCTCGGCCCAATATTTGGCCGGCATGTGCTTGGCCAGCAGGTGCATTCTGCCGGCTGTCTCGTGAGTCAGCTGCTCGTCGTTGCCATCGAGGGCG
>DATGVV010000512.1:0-1615 GCA_035299885.1 Chloroflexota bacterium
CTCTCGGCGCTTGTTGCCCGCCAGATTCATAGTGGTCATCTACTAGAAGTCAGGGCCTATCGGGCAGGCGCCGAGTCTTCGAGGCTGCTTGGACCAACCCGACGTTATGAAGCCACGAGATGCATCAAAAGTAACTGTTACCGAGCGCGCTTCGGTTCATCATAATTACTGTTACCCAGCGCTAACGAGGTTTCCTCCTTCCCAGCGGTCTGCCAAGTCCCATAGCTGGTGAAGCAGCTGGTTGATCCGCCGCTGCAGGTCCGCCGGATTGAGGGCGGCGAGTTGTTTCTCAAGGCTGGCCTGAACCGCCTTGGTGAGCGCACCTGAAGCCAGCAGGCGCTGGTAAGGCGTCCGCGGCTCATCGTACTGTTTGCGCACCTTCGCCCCGAGGCGCTCCTTGGCCACCAGCTTGCGCACCGGGCGCAGGAAGTTCATCTGGAGGCAGAGTAGAGGATAAAGGCGCTCTAGCACCGCGTAAGCTGCCTTGGTGCTATAGCGCTGGTAGCCGACGTGGCGGCGCACGCTCTGCCAGTTCCTCTGTTCCACGTAGGCCTGGTCGTTCTTCTTGTAGGGGCGGCCACGCGTGAAAGCGATCTTCTCGCGCCGGCACCAGGGGACGAGCACCTCGTTGATGAACTCAGAGCCGTTGTCGGTATGGAGAGCAGCGAGAGGAAAGGGCAGCCTCTCCCGGACGTAGTGGACCGCCGAGCCCACCCGCGTCATGCCCTTGCCCCAGACCGGCTGGAGCTCTGTCCAGCCGGAGGCGATGTCGATGGTGGTCAGCGTAGTCAGGAAGAAGCCAGCCGCGCTCTCACCACTATGGACGACCAGGTCGGCTTGAAGCGAGCCCGGCTTCACGTCCGCCCACTCGCTCCACGTCTTGAGTGGTATCTCGCTCTTCAGGCTGGTCGCGGCGGGCGCCTTATGAGCCGGGGGCAGGACGCTCAGCCGCCGGTGCTGCTTTCGGAGCAGGCGGTCGCAGGTCGAGCTGCTCATGCTCAGGAGCTGGCCGCGCACGCCGGCCGAGACCTTGAGCTCGCCATGACGTTCGAGAGCTGCCAGGAGGTCGGGCATCACCGCGACGAGAAGCTTGCCACACATCCGGTCGCCCATCTCCCACACTCGGAGCAACGGCGCCTCCACCTCCGGCCCGTACTTTCGCGGCCGCCCTCGGCCCACCGCCTTGGGCCGACTCTCCTCACCCAGCAGCCTGATCGCTGCCTTGCGGTGCAAGCCGGTCGTCTGACAGAACTCATCCAGGATCTTCCCCTTGTCCCTCCGCCGGGCTGCTCGATAGCGGGGGCGCAAGGTAGCGGCGTACTCGTGCACCGTCACTCGCGTCATCGTGCCTCCCCAGTTTTGGGTAACAGTATTTATGAGGCATCGACTTCCCTTCGGTAACAGTTAGAGTGATGCAGATCGAATAGTGGATAGCGGCCGACATCTGGTCTAGAATCCAATCGTTCAAGGGGGAGAATGGTGACTGACATTTACTGGAGTGAGATTGTGAGCAAGCGTGTTACCCGACGGCGAGCGCTGGCCGCGAGTGTGTCGGCCGGTGCGGCCGGCGCGCTGCTTGCTGCTTGCGGCAGCGGCGGAAACAGTAAGACTGCGT
>DATGVV010000513.1:0-5242 GCA_035299885.1 Chloroflexota bacterium
CATCGGCTCCGACGGCGGTGTTCTGCTGGGTATCACGCCCAACACTGATCCTAAGACCACGGTCTACGCCTTCACAGCGCCTGTCTCAGGCAACCAGCCGCAGATTCTCTGGCAATTCGACCTCGGTTCGGGGCGCTCCAACGGGTTCGCGCCCATGACCTCGTCGATAACCGTCGCCCGGGACGGCACGATATACGCCATCAGCGGCCTCGGCCGACTGGCTGCGCTGGGGCCGGATGGTAAGGCCAAGTGGACGGCGCAATCCGGCCTGTCGTTCCACGCTGCGCCGGCGCTGGCCGGCAACGGCACGGTGTATCTGCCCAGCACAGACGGCAATCTCTACGCGGTCGTTCCCCCGGCGGGCAACGCCATCGAGGGCGCCATCATATGGAAGTTCCCGTTCGGCGACCGAGCAGGTATCCCGAAGGCCGTAAATAAGGCCGGCATCGACAACTCCATTGGCAGCAGCAGCTCTCCGACGGTCGGCCCCGACGGCGCTATCTACTTGGGCGCCAACAACAGCACCTTCTACGCGGTCAACGCCGATGGCTCGCAGAAGTGGAAGTTCGAGGCCGAGCCGGAGCTGGCCGGCATCTGGTCCAGCTCCGCTCTCAGCGCTGACGGAAAGATGATCTTCTTCGGCGCCAACAAGGGCGGAATCTATGCTCTCAACACAGCCGACGGCAAGAAGCTGTGGCAGAACCGACTCTTCGGCGGCTCGGTGTTCGCCTCGCCAACGTTGGACAAGAACGGCACGCTGTACGTGGGCACCACGACCGGCCACGTTTTTGCCCTCGACTCTTTGAACGGTAACCAGCTGTCGGTGTATGACGCAGGCGGCGCCGTATGGTCGACGCCGGCCGTCAAGCCTGACGGTACCCTAGTGGCCGCCAACGGCAAGGGCTTGATCATGGAATTCGCGGCAGGCTAGGCCATCCGCCCAGACACAACGATCCGGCCTTAAGAGGGCTGAACCGATTTCGACGAGACCGCGCCATCTAAGTGGGCCACTAGGATCTGAGCGCAATGAGCTGCCCGCACTGCACGTCTGTCCGAACCAAGAGAGATGGCCACCTGCGCCTGACGCAGCGTCTCCGTTGCAGGTCCTGCCGACGTACCTTCACAGACCGTTCCGCGACACCATTTGCTCGTCTTCAGTGGCCACGCGAGGTGGTGGTGACCGCGGTCCGCTGGTAGTTTGCCTTCCGCCTAAGCGCCGCGAACGTACGTGACCTGTTGGCCGAGCGCGGCATCGATGTCTCAGCTCGAACCGTCTTGCGCTGGCTCATACCTTCGGCCCGCTGCTGGCCGCCGAGTGGCGCCGGCAATCGCCGCGGGTAGGTCGCTGCTGGTTCGTATACGCACGCTCACACGGACCATACGGCTGGTTTCACACAGTTCGTCATCGGCGGCTGGGTCTGGGCCGCGGCAACCTCGAGGTTCTTGGCCCGAGGGCGTCCCAGACTTGACGCGGGTGCTGTTTGACGACGTTTATAACCAGCCTCTAGCGACATCGCGGTGATTAGCCGCAAGATCGCTATAACGAGTTAAAGCTGCCTCCGTTCACCACAGACGCTTGCCGAAAGAGCAGCCGCCGCGCTAGGTTATTTGGCGCATGATGGGACCGCCCCGCGCTACTAAAGTTTGGCTCATCGAGAAGGAACTCCATTCCAGCATGAGCGAACCGGCAAGCGGCAAGAGCTCCGAACCAAACGACGACAGCAACATGCGCTCGGCCAGCTTTACGCCCGCTGAGGCGCATCGGCTGTTTGCCATGAAGGCGCTATACGGTGCCGGCCGGTTCGCCGATGACGATCCGTACGTTCTCGCTCGTCCAGACGATAAGCACTGAGTCCGACCGCTTCCACAACTTAGCGGCCCACCCACCAAGAGTTCTGCCAGTAGTTGGGCAGGCAACCCAGGGTGTCACGCAAAGGACAGCCCGATACCCATGGCAGGCTCCAGTCCGGCATACTAACCTAGGTTCGCGTGAGAGTTGCCCTCGTAAGCTGCGTCAAGTCCAAACGCTCGGAGCCTTCCGCGGCGCGTGATCTGTACGTTTCGGCACTGTTCCAGAAGAGCCACGCCCTGAGCCGAACGCCACTGCGATCGGTGGTACGTCCTTTCAGCCGAGCACGGCTTGCTCAGTCCTGACCAGCGGGTCGCACCTTACGAGAAAACACTCGATCGGGCGAGCCGGAAGGAGCGGCGTGCTTTGGCTGAGAAGTTCATCGACAGTTGGGTGACCTCGGGTTGCTGGGGCCGGGCATTTCCTTCGTTTGGCCCGTGGGAACCAACTAAGCGCGATCTCGCCGAGTTGCTGTGCGACCATGATCAGGAGGATCCGCTGGAGGGTCTATCGTTCGGCCGGCGGCTGCAGTGGTTAGGCCGAACCGGGGCGTGAAGGGCTCGCGCGGCAGATACGTCGAAGCCTTCTATCGCAGCCTCCAGCTTCTTTCGGCCCGGATAGGTGGTCCGCGACTCCTCGCCCAATGTAGGGGTTCGATGGGGTGGCCGCGACGCGGCGTCTACTTCTTCTTTGAACGCGGGGAGTTGCGCGAGAACGGTCTCCCTCGGGTCGTGCGCGCTGGCACTCACTCCCGGACGGCGACTTCCCGCACAACTCTTTGGAATCGGCTTAGCCAGCACCGTGGCTGTGCACGCGTTCCTGGTGGTAACCACCGCGGTTCCGTCTTCCTCCTCCTTGTTGGCAATGCCGTCTCCATCGCGGTTAGACCCGAAACGCGTCGATAGTTGGGGGGTAGGAAGCTCGGCGCAGCGCGAGGTCCGGGAGGCTGAGCGGTGGCTGGAGGCCAAGGTGAGCGAAGTCATCGGCGCAATGCCGGTCGTGTGGCTTGAAGTAGATGACGAACCGTCCAGCGAGAGCATGCGCGGCGTTGTGGAGCGGAATGCCATCGCGCTCCTCAGCAACTACGAACTTGAGGAGGCCATCGACCCTCCCTCCGAAGGATGGCTGAGGCGATTCTCGGGGCGGCCGAGGGTCGTGCGTTCTGGGCTGTGGAATAACAACCACGTCGACGAGGCTTATGATCCTGCGTGCCTCGACCTGTTGCGCGACTTGGTTGGCCAGCAGCGCGTTGTGCCTTCCGCTGGCGTTCCCGTAGCCAATTCGCGAGGCGTCAAATTCCCGCTCTGGAGCAGTTGGCCCGCCACTTAGCCAACGGTAGGCGGATGTCGTCGGCGATGTGCTGCAAGGGTTAGAGCCGCGACATCATCAATCGTCATCCTCGCAGCTCGGCCTGGGTACTCAGCTTGTTATTCATCTAATACCTACGGAGCGCACGCACATCGTTCCTGGTGCAAACCTGTCGCGGAGCATAACCTGCCAGCCACTCGATGGCAGCAGGCAGTCGAAATTCAACTAACCAGGCGCAGGCAACCAAGGCGGCTGCGAAGCCTCCTTTGTGCCGTTATTGCAAACGATTCATAGGGCGAAGCGGCGCGGAAGGCATCTGCGGGCGTTGTTGGAAATTGGCGGGTACGACTTAGCCTAGCTAACTAGTATAGTGTGCCATAAATCCGTAGCGTCTGGAGCACCTCCTCGCCAGCGTCTCGATAAAGACTATGACTGCGAAACGAAACTCTCTCGTGTTGAGTGCGGAGGATTGTGGCTTTCAGCGCTTACGAATAACAAGGTTCCCGATGACGCTAGCTTGTGCGAGCGTCGCCCCTCAGTACTGGTCGTCTGAACGGGCGGGCACGTAAGGATCGTCCTCAGCGAACCGGCCAGCGTAGTACAGCGCCTTGATGGCAAACAGCCGATGCGCCTCAGCGGGCGTAAAGCTGGCCGAGCGCATGCTGCTGTCGTCGTTTGGTTCGGAGCTCTTGCGGTTTACTAGCACGAGCTACCTCTCCCGCTTTCACTGAGCATAGCTAGCTGCCTTCGCGCGCCTGCTTGTGCAGCTCGTACTAGCCGCCCCCCGTCGAGAGGAAACACGGGCAGCAAGTTGAATGCTCCTACGGCTAAGTTTGCCAGCGCAAGACACTGAGCATAGGCGCCAAGTGGCGGGGATGCCAGGGCGGCAAGCCAGCCGACCGCAGCCATGGCGCTAGCGATCAGCAAATTGGCGGCTGGGCCGGCAGCGGCAATCAACAGATCGCTACGCGGTTCTGGCTCGCCCGTGAAGAATGAAGCTCCACCCAGAATCGAGATGACGATTGATTTCACCTTCACCTCTTGGTGAGTGGCGACAAGTGAATGGGCCAACTCATGGACGAAGGCCGAAAGGTAGAGGGTCGGCGCTGCAAGGCCAGCCAGACACCACTGCGCTGCTGGGCCAAGCGCTGGATAGAGCGAAACGAATGCGAGCCAACCTCCCCTGAAATAGGGACTTGAGGACACAGTCATCAAGGCAAGGATCAGCAGCCAAGCAGGGCTAAGGCGCAACTGGATGGGAATGCTGCTAATGCTGCCAATAGCCACGGGCCTGCCTAAACCACCTCCACCCATCCACCACCGTCCTGCTAAATGTGCCCGCATAGGCACGCAAGCTAGGCTGCTTTGGCCTTTCGCACCAGCGACCAATCTCTCAGGCTGACTAAGGCGTTTGGATGCCCGTCGCAGAGCATCTTAGGCACGGGTTGATTTCCCGGCCTGGTGGGGGAAACAGTCTGTGCATCACTGACGTGTGGCGGTCAGCCGAGGACTTCCAGCGTTTTGTGGATTGGCCCTAAGGCTTGTGGTCCGGCTAGTGGGTGTTGAGCCGGCAGGTTGAAAGATTCGAGGTGTACGACGTGTTCGCTCCGCGACGACACTGAGTTGATGCAGGCAGCCAGCCACCCGGTTCTTTATCACTGTCGGTGCACCTGTGCTTCGCTTGGCGCTGGCGACTGAGCGACCGACCTTTCGGTGAGCACTCTCGCGAACGGGCCGCAGCTTTAACCTGTTGTGCGATCTTGCCGGTAATCACCGCGATGTCGCTAGGGGCTGGCGCCCATACAAAGGGCAGGGATGCCCCGGAATTTGACTCTCCGACCCGCCGACCGTCGGGGAAATTCAGTCGCGCTGAGGGTACGAGTAGTCCCGCCGCTGGGCGATCTCCACAGTGTGAGTGTCAGAGATTGATCACGCCCTTTTCGATGAGCCGCTTTAGCTGGCCTTCGTCTAAGTACTCATCGCCCCAGTCGACCGACAACAAGTCCAGCCTAGCAATTTCGTCGCTTCCGCAAGTCCTCCATGCGGGCCATGGCCTCGTCGGAGCGCCTCAGGGGGCCTCGCCTG
>DATGVV010000514.1:0-3408 GCA_035299885.1 Chloroflexota bacterium
CGGTCTGCGCTTCCGGCCAGCCTCCAATTCAAAGTGGAAGGCGAATATCACGGCTAAAACGTTCACGCTCCTGGGCGGCTTGCTGGTGCTGTTCCTGGCGCTGCCGCTGGCCTACTTCCTGGCGGCTTTGAGCAGCTCCCAGCTCAGCCTCATCGGGCAGCCCATCACGCTGCAGGCGCTCGGCGTGTCGCTGCTCACCGCCACGCTGGCCACGGCGCTTTTGGCCTTGCTGGGGGTGCCTCTGGGCTATCTGCTGGCCCGGCGCGACTTCCCAGGCAAAGCCATCCTGAACGTGCTGGTCTTCCTGCCGCTGATCCTGCCGCCCGCGGCCTCGGGCATCGTGCTGCTGCTGTTCTTCGGCCCCAACCAGGGCCTTGGCAGCTTACTGGACGCTGCCGGCCTGCAGGTCGTCGACAACCTGGCCGGCATCGTGCTGGCCCAGATGTTCGTCTCGGCGCCGTTCGTCATCGTCACGTCGCGCGCCGCCTTTGAGGCGGTGCCCGAGGTACACGAAAAGATCTCCCGCACCCTGGGCGAGAGCGCGCTTGTCACCTTCTGGCGGGTGGCCCTGCCGTTGGCCCGCGACGGCGTGATCGCTGGCGTGATCTTCGCCTGGATGCGCAGCATGGGCGAGTTCGGCGCCACGCTCGTCATGGCCTACCATCCCTACACGCTGCCGGTGCTGATGTGGGTCCAGCTATCCGGATCGGGGCTGTCCTACGCGCTGCCGGTGGTCCTGCTGGCGCTGCTGGTGACGCTCATCGTCCTGAGCCTCCTCTTTCGCTTCGATCCCCGCGCCGATCCCCTCTCCCGCCGCGGCGAAAGAGGGCTAGGGTGAGGGCACCCCGTCCGCCTAGGACTTAGCGGCTGAGCAGCTCCGTCGTCTCGGCCAGGTTGCCGGCGAACGTGCCCACGGCGTCCACCAGCCCCTCGCCGAGCGGTGGCGCTCCACAGAAGAACAGCCGCTCGACTTTGCCGCGCCCCGTCCACCACAGGATGGTCGTCCAGCCCGGCGGCGGCTCGACCGAGGTCTCCGTCACGTGGCAGAAGGTAAGCCCGCACTGGAATTCCTTGCGCCGCGGCTCCAGCACCTGCATCCATAAGCTCTCATGCCGCACGGTCTTGTCCTCGAGCTGCATCAGCGCATCCTGGATGGACTGCGCCTGCAGCTCGAGCGGCTCGCCGTCCACCATGGCGATGAATTTGGTGTAGGGCATGGGCGTGCGCTCTGGCGCGGCGCCGCGCTGCAGCAGCGCCACCCGCGCGTGCGCCGACATCTCCGGGATCACCAGCGTGTGGTCACCCTGGCAGGCGGCGTACTTCTTGCCGCTGCCCTTTTCCTGCCAGCACACGACCGTCAGCCAGGCGTCCGGCGACCAGGGCAGCCTCTCGGTCTTGCCGCAGCCGGCGCAGATGTAGGACGTCGCCGGCGGCTTCTGCGTCTTCGTGAAGAGCGTGCCCTCGAGCTCCAGCGCGTGCCGGCGGGCCTCGCTCATGTCATCACCGGAGACTGGGTGCATTCTCCGGCCGTCGTGGATCATGAAGTCGCTCATCGGGTCAGCCCCCTATCCACGGCGCTCTGCACGAGCGACAGATCGACCAGCTTGGTCAGATCGTAGTCCTTGAGGGCCGCGTTCTTGGCGCCCAAGACTGAGACGGCGTCGGCCCAGAGCTCGGGTTTGGGAAAGGGCGCCGGCGTGTACGTCTGCTTCATGTAGAGGTCGTAGGCCCGGCCGATGTCGTCCTCATTGTCGTTCTGGACGTGCTTTTTGATGGCCGCGATGGCAGCCGGCCGATCCTTGCTGGCCAGGACGCCAGCCTGGATGACGGAGTCGACGTACTTCTGGGCGACGTCCCGGTGCGCATTCACGTACGCGCGCTGGGCAACCACTCCCTGGCCGACTGCCGGCTGCTTCAGCTCCCCCAGGTCCAGCATGGGATGGAAGCCGTTGGCCTCTAGCTTGGGCGTGTCCAGCGGGAGCTCCATAGCGCCCTGCAGCGAGCCACTGAGCAGCGCAGCCAGCCGGTTCGCGGTCGAGCCCACGGCGGTGATGTTCACGTCCTTGTCGGGGTCCAGCCCAAGCTTACGCAGCGCCACGTGCAGGGCAATGTCCGACGAGCTCCCGATGGTCGAGATGCCCAGCCGCTTGCCTTTGAGGTCCTGCGGCGTCTTGATGTCGTTGGCCACCTCGAGCACGAACGAGGTCACCGGGGCGGTGATGGCCAGCACCACGATGTCGGCGCCGCCAACCGCGCTGCTCAGCGCCTCCGAGCCGCCGAGGTGGCTGAACGGCGTCTCACCCGCCACGAGCGCTGCCATGGCGGTCGAGCCGCCGGCGATCAGCCGGATGTCCACGTCGAGTCCGTTCTTCTCGAAAATGCCGGCGTCTTTGGCCAGGTACAGCGACATCGTTTCGGCGATGGGATTGCTGTGCCCGACCGTGAGCTTCACCAGCGTTTTCGGGCTCGCCGGCGGCGCCGTGCCACCACATGCTGCCAGCGCCGCCGCCAGGATCGCCACCAACCCGAAGCACCGTCTCACGCCTGGCCTCATTTCCCGATGCAGAAGCGGCTGAAGATCTCGTCCAGCAGGCTCTCGCTCACTTCCGTGCCGGTAATTGTGCCTAATGCCCCGAGCGCCGCCCGCAGGTCGATCGAGATGAAGTCCGCCGGTCGCTGCTCCCGGACGCTGCCGATCGCGTCCCGCACGTGCTGGGCCGCCTCCTCCAGCAGCGTCTTGTGCCGCAGGTTGTTGACCAGGATGTCGTCCACGGCCGCATGCGGCGCCAGCCGCCCCCGCAGCGCCTCCTCCAGCTCCGCGAGCCCATCCCCCGTCAGCGCCGAAACCAGAAAAATTCTCTCTCCCTCTGGGAGAGGGCAGGGGAGAGCGTTCTCCACCAAATCACATTTATTCGCCACCAGCAGCACCGGTTTCCCCTGCGGCACCAATTCCTCATCCTGCGGCGTCCACCCGATGCTCGCGTCATACACGAACACCACCGCCTCCGCTTCCTCAATGGCCTGTCGCGACCGGCCGATGCCAATCGCCTCCACCGGGTCGGCCGTCTCCGTCATGCCAGCCGTGTCGATCAGCACCACCGGCAAGCCACCCAGATTAATGCTCTCCTCGATGGTGTCGCGCGTTGTGCCGGCGATCGGCGTGACGATCGCGCGATTGGTCCGCAGCAGCGCGTTGAGCAAGCTCGACTTTCCGGCGTTTGGCCGGCCCACGATGGCCACCCGCGCGCCCCGCCGGTACAGGATGCCCTCGTCTGCCGCTTGCAGAATGCGGCACAGCTCGTCCAGGGCCAGCGACAGCTCGCTTACCAGCCCCGAGGCCGCTGCCGGCGGCACGTCGTCCTCCGAGAAGTCGATGTTGGCCTCCAGCTGCGCCATCACCCCCAGGAT
>DATGVV010000515.1:0-2486 GCA_035299885.1 Chloroflexota bacterium
ACCACTACGGTTGTGTCGTCGGGAGTGGTGATGGAGTCGATGTCTGGGTAACCTGTACGGTCGATCACCGGGTTGGCATTGTTCATGATGACCTTGTAGGTAAATAAGACGTCCTTGCTCGTGAAAGGCTGGCCATCAGACCAGACCACGCCCGGCTTCAGCTTGTAGGTAATGGTCGAGCCATCGGCTGAGACACCGCCGTTCTCCTTGCTCGGCAGGGCGGTCGCCAGGTTGGGCGCATAGGTGCCATCCGGCTGAGCCTGCAGCAGTCCCTCCAGCATCGAATAGCTGACGATCCAGGTGATCGTCTGGGTGTTGAGGATGGGGTTGATCATGGCCGGCTCTTGCCAGATGCCCACCTTCACCGTGTCGCCGCGTTTGGGCGTGCCGCTGGCTGCCGGTGCGGGCTTGGCTGAAGCCGGTGCGCCAGAGGACTGTGGGGTCGCAGCTGGTGCCGTGCCTCCGCAGGCCGCCAGCAGCGGCACAAGCATGACTACGAGCCCCGGCCGTGCGAGCAGGCGGTTCATCCAGGTAGACATGCGCGCTAGTCTACACCGCCTCTTTCAACAGGTGTTCAGCGGCCGGCAAGCTGTCTGACCACCGGCGCAAAGGCCTCCATCGCTTCGGCGAAGACGCAGATGTAGGAGGCATCCCAGCGATCGCGGCGGGCTTGAAGTTCGTCCACCATTTGGTCGGGGGTGCCGAGCAGGGCCAGGGGGCAGTCCAGCACGGCTTCGGGCGGGATGTCCCACAGCCCGCCGAGATCCTTGGCGGCGGCTTGGCGATTGGTGGTGACCACCGCCTTTTGCATCAGCAGGTTGATTTCCAAGTCTGAGTAGCGAAGACCGGCGGCTTCCCGGACCCACTCCAGCTTCTGGTCGAACAGCGCGGACGAGGCGTGCGCCCAGTCCAGGCCGCCGCCGGGCAGCGACTGCATGAGCACGCTGACGATGTCGGCCTCGCGCGCCGCGAAGCGCAGCATGCGCGGGCCACCGGCGCCGACAAGGATCGGCATGTGCGGCCGCTGCAGCGGCTTGGGAAGGCCGTTCAAGCCCTCGATGTGAAAGTGCTTGCCCTGGCAGGTCAGAGGTTGGCTGTCGAACAGTCCCTTCAGAATGGCGAGTGTCTCCTCGAAACGCTCGGCCCGAACGCGGGGTGGGTCGAAGGGGATGCCAGTCTGCTCGTAATCGGAGAGCATCCAGCCGGCGCCGAGGCCGAGCTCGAACCGTCCATCGGTCAGCAGGTCAATCGTGGCCACTTCCTTGGCGAGGACCGCGGGATGGCGGAAGTCCACGTCGTAGACCATGCTGCCCAGCCGCAGCGTGGTGGTGGCTTCGGCGGCGGCGACGAGCGCCGGTCCCATGGCGAACTGGGCCAGGAAATGCTCGGACACCAGGAAAGTCGAGTAGCCGAGGTCCTCCGCCCTGCGAGCCAGATCGCGCCACTCCGCGCGCGAGGGCGCGGAGCGCTGCAGGACGCCGAAACGGAACTTGCGAGTGGTCAGGTCCTCTCCCTAGCCCTCTCCCAACGGGAGAGGGAACTCAAGACCCTGTTGCTCCGTTCTTGTCGAGAAAGCCGCTGGACTTCAGCTGATCGAGGATTTTGCTGGTGTAGAAGGGCTGGATCTTGTCCTTGGTCATCTCCTTCTGGTTCTCCAGCACCTGGCCCATGACCGTGTCGAGCGCCTCCTGGCTGGGCGTCAGGTTCTTGGCCTGGTAGCCCTTGTAGTTGTCGTAGGCCTCCTGGAGGTAGGAGTCCTCCATCTTCATGTACTTCTTGATTAGGCCCTTGGTGAAGTCCGGGTTGTTGTAGGCGTACATCCCGCCTTCCTCTATTGCCTGGAGCATACGGACGGCCCTCTCAGGCTGGGTATCGATCACCGCCTGGGGCACGTCGAAGCCGTTGGGATTCCAGGCGATGCCGCTCTTGGTTAGGTCATTCAGGACGTGCAGCTTCGCGGCCACGTCCGAATTGAGGAGCGGCGGCGTGGCAGCGATCGCCGAGACCGCGCCCGACAGTATGGCCGCCTGCTGATCGCTGGTGGTGGACTGGGTGATGAAGGCGATCTTGCTAGGGTCGACGCCGACCTTCTTCAGGTACAGCGTGAACGCGGTCTGAGATTCGGAAGCCGGGCCGGAAGTGGCCACCTTCTTGCCGAGGAGCTGCTCGGGCGAGGCGATGCTCTTTTCGGCATAAATATCGAACGGCTCCTTGTTGCTGAAGACCGCCATCATGCGGATCTTTGCGCCCGAGCCAACCCCCAGCGCTGTGGCGTACGGCCCCGCGCCGATGAGATCCACCTGGCCAGCGATGAGCTGGTCCAGGGCGGTCCGCCCGCTGGCCAAGATGGGCTCAGCCGGGTCGAAGCCGTATTTCTTGAAGATGCCGGCATCAATGGCCGTCCAGAGCGGGATCTGCAGAAGGACGGCGCCGCCGTAAGCGGTCTTCAGCGGCTCGAGCTTGCCCGAGGCGCTGGCAGCGGCTTG
>DATGVV010000516.1:0-1848 GCA_035299885.1 Chloroflexota bacterium
CAGGGTGCGGCTGGGCTTAAAGCCGAACTTGGCCGCCAGCTCGTGCGTGGCCGAGAGCTGATGATAAGCCCAGATGTCGACGCGGTCGAGATCGTGGGCGCGGGCCTCGGCGATGATCGCTTGCAGCATCAGGCTGGCGACACCCCGCCGCCGGGCGTCGGGATGGACCACCATCTCGGCCGACAGCCGGCAGCCGCCCTTGATCGGAAACTGCTCGACGTTGGCGTAGCCTACCAGCCGCTCGCCGTCGCGCGCCAAGATGGCCTTCACGCCGGAGGCATTCGTGCCTGATGAGACTCGCAAGAACTTGTGCTCGCCGATGGCGGCCACGCCATCGTGCAGCCGCGCCATGTCCAGCAGCGCCCGCACCTGAGCCAGCTCCGCGCCGCACAGCTGGGTGAGGATCTCAACCCGCGGCGCCACTACAGTCCCCTCTCCCGCTGTGGCGGGAGACGAATAGGGTGAGGGAACCTGAGGCGCCGCGGCGGGGCGAACACGAGCATTGGCTCGATTGTAGGCGCCTGCCATCGCTAGACTGACGCACATGAGCGAAGCGCCCATTGGCAGCCAAGCGGCCTTCGGCGAGGACGAGTTCGACGAGGATGAAGCGCGGCGCGACTGGCTGCGAGTGGCAGCTCGTGCCGCGCCGCCCAAGATTCCTTTCTTCGCTCTTAATTCGCTACTGCTGCCTGTAGGCACCTTCGCGGCGTGGGCCATCATCACCGCCTTGTGCGACATCCGAGACGAGCTGCGCGGGTGGGAGAGCGGCGACTCTGACGCATAACCGCCTGCGGCTTTCTGTGGCGACGGCCGGCGGGCGCGCCGCGGGGACGGCCAGCCGGGCCCTGGGGCGCGGCGGGGGGACGACGCTGCCGGGCATCGTCGCCCGGTATGTCGAGCCGCGCATCGCAGGCGCGCTTGCCGCACAGCTGATGAATGGCTGCGTGCTGGTCAGCGGGACCAACGGCAAGACGACCACCACACGCTTGATCTCGGCGATCCTGAGCGCCTCTGGCCGGCGCGTGGTCCACAATCGCGCCGGGGCCAACCTCATGTCGGGCGTCACCACCGCGCTGTTGACCACTCGCGGCGACACCGGTCTGTTCGAGATCGATGAGGCCACCCTGCCGGCCGCCGTTGCCGAGCTCCGGCCGCGGCTGGTGCTCTGTCTCAACCTCTTTCGCGACCAGCTCGACCGCTACGGCGAACTCAACACGCTCGGCGCCAAATGGGGGGCCGCGCTGGCCCAGCTCGCGCCGGAGGCCACTGTCCTGCTCAATGCCGATGACCCGCTGGTCGCCAGCCTGGGGTGCGAGCTGTCCAGCCATGTCGAGTACTTTGGCCTGGACAGTTCCGGCCACGCGTTGCCGAGCATGCAGCACGCCGCGGACTCGATCTACTGTCCCCGCTGCGGCGCGCTGCTGGACTTCGGGGCCGTGTATTACGGGCACCTGGGCCACTACCAGTGCACCGGCTGCGGGTTCGAGCGGCCCGCGCCGAACTTCGCCGCGACGGACGTGCGCCTGGGCCTGGACAGCCCAACTCGGTTCAAACTTGGCGGAATGGAGCTCGAAACGTCGCTCCCGGGCTTGTACAACGTCTACAACGTGCTCGCCGCGGCGGCGGCTGGCACCATCCTTGGCGTGGACCCGGAAATGGTGGCCGGCACGGTCAAGGACTTCGCCGGCGCGTTCGGCCGGACCGAGACGGTCGAGATCGAGGGCAAGCGCCTGCGCCTGCTGCTGGCCAAAAACCCGGTCGGCTTCAACGAGATCATCCGAACGTTGGAGCTAGACCCGGCGCCCCTGCAGGTCTACATCGCCCTCAACGACCGCACCGCCGACGGCG
>DATGVV010000517.1:0-7327 GCA_035299885.1 Chloroflexota bacterium
TTGCCGATCTCGGTCTCACGGAGCTTGGCTCGCCCGACTGGGACGGCCTCAGCTCCGCCTACGTCGATACCGAGTGGATCGAGATGACCGCCGGCCTGAGCCGCCGCGTGCCGGAGGGCGTGGCTATCCTGCTCATCCCCGGGGATCGACCGTCACGTGTCTACGGGACAGGCGATCAGCTGGTGCAGGTCCGGGCCAGGCCAGGCCGCATCCTGCAGTGGCTCATGGGCCGCGGCGGACAGCCCGACTGGCCGGCTCTCAGCCCCTGGGCGTGAACCTGCGCGCGAACTCCACCATGGTGTCGATGGCGCGCATGCTCTCGGGCACGTCCGGGCTCGGCACCATGCCATGCTCCGGCAGCCCCTCGAACGTGTGCACCTCGATAAGCCCGCCGCGCTTGCGAGAGGAGTCGATGAACCGCTGCTGCATCTCGAGCGGATGGTTCTTGTCGTTGGCCTTCAGCAGGTACAGCAGCGGCGGCAGCTCGATCGGCTCGACAGAGTCGATGATGGTCTGGGGATTGCCCTCGGCCATGGCCTCCTCGCTGCCCCAGTACTCATCGTGGGCGCTGATCAGCTCCTGGCGGTTGTTGGCCTTGGCCACGTTGCGGTAGCGGTACAGCGGGTCGATCACCGGCCAGCCGGCGATGACAAAGCTCACCTTCGCGTCCGCCGCGGCATTCCCCGCCAGCGGCAGCGCCGCATAGCGGGAGTCGTGCGGGCGCAGCGCGCTGAGCACCGCCAGGTGCCCGCCGCTTGAGTTTCCCCATGACCCCACCGTGGCCGCCCCGCCGAATTCGCCGGCATGCGCTTTGAGCCAACGGATGCCCAGGTTGACGTCGCACACCGACGCCGGATAGCCCGCCTCTGGCGGCTGCCGGAAATCCAGCGCCGCCACCAGGATGCCGCGCGCCGCCAGCGCCTGGCAGATGCCGGCGTTGCTGGTCCGGTCGCCGTTGTGCCAGGCCCCGCCGTGCACGTCCACCGTCGCCGGGAAGGGCCCCGCGCCTTTTGGCCGGTACACCCGGGCCAGCCAGCTCTTGCCCTCCAGCCGCTGATATTCGACGTCCTTGACTTCAACTTCATACTCAATCTGCGTCGCCATGGCGAGCAGTCTACACTGGGCGCCTATGCGCGTTGATGTTCACGCCCACTACTACACGCAAGGTTTCGCCGACCGCATGGACGCCCTCCGCGGCCGCCCCCGGCAGCGCAACGGCCGGGTGGCCGGCGCGGGCGTCAGCATCCAGCAGCGAACGGAGCTGCTCGATGAGGCCGGCATCGAGACCCAGGTCATCTGCGTTGGCGCCGAGCAGCCCTATTTCCCCGACAGCGCCGAGCGCGCCCGAGAGGCCGCCCGCTTCGCCAACGACTTCTACAAGGAGACGGTCGAGAAAAACGGCGGCCGTTACCTCGCCTTCGGCTGCGTGCCCTTACCGCACGTCGAGGACTCGCTGGCCGAAGCGGAGCGCTGCCTCGATGAGCTCGACTTCGCCGGCATCAACCTCGCCTGCTCGGTAGCCGGCCAGCCGCTGGACACGCCTGCCTTCGAGCCGTTCTGGGAAGAGATGGACCGCCGCGGCGCCGTGGTCTTCTTGCACCCCAACATGCACTGCGACGCGCCGATGATGGGCGACTACGGTCTGGAGGGCACCGCCGGCGGCTGCATCGAGGACACCATCGCCGGCCTGCGCATCATGTACTCCGGCCTGGCCAGCCGGCTCACCAATTTCAAGCTCATCATCCCTCACCTGGGCGGCACCATTCCCTTCCTGTGGCAGCGCATCGAGGACGCCACCAAACGCCGCCGCGCGGCCGGGCTCGACATCCCTCTCGAGGGCTCCCCGCTCGACGTCCTCCGCCGCTTCTACTACGACACCGTCAACAATGGCGCGAACGCCTTGCAGTGCACCATCGACGCCGTGGGCGTCGACCACGTCGTGTTCGGCACCGACTATCCCTACCTGACGCACAAGGAGTGCGTCGACTCCGTACTGAACTCGGGTATCCCGCAGGACCACATCCGCGCCATCCTGGACGAGAACGCCGAGCGACTTCTCCAGCTTGAAAGGAGCCTCCAATGGCAACCGAGCTAAGAACCTCCTACTCCGCTACCCCGCAGGACCTCGCCGAGTACGAGAGCTTCGACACCTACGAGGACTGGCAGCGCCGCGAAGGTGTGCCCGTCGTCACCGGCTTCTATATCGAGGATCTGAAGACCCTGGAGCTGTCGGCGTGGCCGCGCAAAGGTGGCCGCGGCGCGTTCGTCAACCTCGAAGGCACCGGCGGCGTCAATGACATGCACGTCGTCGAAATTGCCCCTCGCGGCCAGTCCGAGCCCGAGCAGCACCTCTACGAGGAGATGGTGTACGTCCTCAGCGGCCATGGTTCCACGTCGGCCTGGTACGACGAGCGCCACAAGCAGAGCTTCGAGTGGGGACCCGGCAGCGTCTTCGCCATTCCCCTCAACGCGCGCTACCAGCACTTCAACGGCAGCGGCGTCGAGCCAGCCCGCTACGCTGCCGTCACCAGCGCGCCCACCATCCTCCGCTGGTTCCATGACGAAGATTTCGTGTTCGACAACAGCCATGCGTTCCGCAGCCGCTTCGCCGATGACGAGGGCTATTTCAGCGGCGAAGGTCGGATGTATCGCCGCAAGCATTTCCGCATCTGGAAGACGAACTTCGTAGCCGACGTCCACGGCATGGAGCTGCCCGAGCGCCCCGACCGCGGCGGCGGTGGCCGCAACGTCCAGATCGACCTCGCCGACAACAGCATGGGCGCCCACATCTCCCAGTTCCGGCCCAGCATGTACAAGAAGGGCCACCGCCATGGTCCGGGCGCGCACGTCATCATCCTCGACGGCCAGGGCTACTCGCTGCTGTGGCAGGAGGGCGGGGAAAACGATCGTTTTAAGTGCGACTGGCGGCCCGGCGCCGTCGTCGTGCCGCCCGACGGCTGGTTCCACCAGCATTTCAACAGCGGCCCTTCGCCGGCCCGCTACCTGGCGCTACGTTTCACAGGCTTCCGCTTCAAGCAGCCCGGCGCGTTCGCCATGGGCGAAGGCTCCGGCGTCAGCGTCAAGGAAGGCGGCTGGCAGATCGAGTACGAGGACGAGGACCCAGCCATCCACCAGCTCTTCGAAGCAGAAGTCGCCCGCAATGGCGCGGTCTGCCAGATGAAGGGCCTCGTCGCCGGCTGCACCCGGCCAGGCCACCTGAGGGTATCCTGTGCCCCATGGCCGTTGAACTAAGGACCCCCTACTCGGCTGATGCCGAATTCGAAGATCTGGAATCAATCGATGCCTACCAGGACTGGCAGCGCCGCGAGGGTGTGCCGGTCGTGACCGGCTACTACATCGAGGACCTGAAGATCCTCGAGCTCGCGCCCTGGTCACGCAAGGGCGGCCGCGGCGCGTTCGTGAACCTGGAGGGCACCGGCGGCGTCAACGACATGCACGTCGTCGAGATCGTCCCGCGGGGCCAGTCCGAGCCCGAGCGCCACCTGTATGAGGAGATGGTTTACGTCCTCACCGGCCACGGGTCCACCAGCGTGTGGTACGACGAAAACCGCAAGCAGAGCTTCGAGTGGGGCCCAGGCAGCGTCTTCGCCATCCCGCTGAACGCCACCTACCAGCACTTCAACGGCAGCGGCGTCGAGCCCGCGCGCTACGCCTCCGTGACCAACGCGCCCACCGTCCTCCGAATGTTTCATGACGACGGTTTCGTGTTCAACAACCAGCACGCCTTCGGCAATCGCTTTTCGGGCGAGGAGGGCTACTTCAGCGGCGAGGGCAAAATGTACCGCCGCAAGCTGATCAAGGTCTGGAAGACCAACTTCGTGGCCGACGTCCACGGCATGGAGCTGCCCGATCGGCCCGACCGGGGGGGAGGCGGCCGCAACGTGCACATCGCCCTGGCCGAGAACAGCATGGGCGCGCACATCTCGCAGTTCCAGCCTGGCATGTACAAGAAGGGCCACCGTCATGGCCCCGGCGCGCACGTGATCATTCTCGACGGCACCGGCTACTCGCTGCTCTGGAAGGAGGGCACCGAGCGCATGAAGTGCGACTGGCGGCCCGGCGCCGTCGTCGTCCCGCCGGACAACTGGTTCCACCAGCATTTCAACACCGGCCCCAACCCGGCCCGCTACCTGGCCCTACGCTTCAGCGGCAGCCGCTTCAAGCAGCCCACCACCGTCGCCCGCGGCGAAGGCTCCGGCGTGAGCCTGAAGCTCGGCGGCTGGCAAATCGAGTACGAGGACGAAGATCCCGCCATCCATGAGCTGTTCGAGGCCGAAACCGCCCGCAACGGCGCCAGATGCCTCATGAAAGCCCTCATCCCCAGCTGTACCGGCCAAGCCGGCTCCATGGAACCCGGCGGCGACGACTAGCACTAGTACTTAGGGTTTTCCCTAGGGACAGCGGGCTGCCGGATGTGGTAATAACAGGCGGGGGGCTGGCCAGGCGCCAGGTCCTACTACACTCGTGGAGTTCCAATTGAACCTAACCGCACTACGTGACGCTGTCCGTGAGACCATGCGTGGGGAAGACGTGGACGTCTCGGCGCTTGACGACGCGTCCCGCTCAGCGTTCTCGAGCTGGAAGGCCCAGCACTCGTCCGACCACCTGGCCAGCTACGAGCCACCGGCGGCCTCGAGCTTGGCCTGGATCGCCAGCAGGCCGTCACGATCTAGCGAGCTCTAGCCGAACCGTTCTAACCTCGAGCACGATAGCGCCGCCCGCGTTCGCCGAGCTGGTCGCTGACAACGTCCGGCGCGCCGTTGGGCGGCGCTACTCCGGCTCGACTCTGGACCCGCTCCTGGTCAGGCTCATGAGCCGGCCAGGTCGCGCTCTGCACGACCCCGCTAAGGCTAAGTGGCCAGCCATTGTCCTGCAGGTCTCGGATGCTCTCGGTGCGCCCACCGAGCTCGCCCTCGAGGCGGCAACGGTGGTGGAGTTCGTTATCGGAGCGCTCGACGTCGTGGACGACATCATCGACGACGAGCTGGAGCCGGAGCTGCCGGGCAACCGCTGCCTGAACGCAACACTCGCCCTCCTGGCGCTGGCTGAGGGCCTCACCCTGTCCCTCAGCCAGCGCCTCTCCCCGCCCCGCCTCGCCGCCTTCCGTGCCTCGGTTCAGGATGCACTGGTCTCCGCCACGCAAGGCGAAGAGCAGGACATCCTGTTCGAAGCCGAGGCCATGCTCGACGAGCAAGCCGCCCTGGAAATGACCGAGGCCAAATCCGGGTCGCTGGTGGCCATGGCCTTTCGCGCCGCCGCCAGCTTGGCCAGCGAAGATCCGTCCACGCTGGACGCACTGGCTGAGCTTGGGAAATACGTTGGCGTCAGCTACCAGCTGCAGAATGATGCCGAGGCGTGTACCGCTGCTGGCGCGCTGAGCACCACCGATCTGCGTTTGAGAAAGAAGACGCTGCCCGTCGCCTACGCGCTGCAGTGCGCCCGATCCGAGGGCAACGCGCGCTTCCTCGGCTACTTCGCCGCCGGCCCCAGATCGTTGAGCAAGCGTCAAGTCGCCGCGGTGCAGCGCTACATCGCCGCCTGCGGCGCGCTCCATTACACGTGGACGGTATGCGAGGCTGTCCGCCAGCAGGCTGAAACCCACCTGCAAGGCATTGCGGCGATCATGGGCGGCGACACCGCAGCGGCTTTGAGCAGCTTGATTCCCACTGTTCGACCCATGACAGCCATGGGATAGTATCTGCCAGGCATGGCTCGGCCGTTCACGTGGGCTGTTGCGCTCGCTACCCTGGCGCTACTCGCGGCACTGGCGCAGCTCAGCCTTAGAGAAGCGAACCGTCCGATGACGCTGGGCATAGCCACCGAGCTCCGGAATGGCGCGGTTCTCGTCACGTACGCATTGCCGGCAGGTTTGGGCTGGGATTGTGGCCTCCGGCCGGGAGAACGGCTGCTGACAGCCGACGGGCGCCCCGCCAGCGAGATGTCAGTTTCAGCTTTGAACGGCGCCAGGATGCTCACCTTCCAGAAAGCCTCCGGCCAGGTTGTCACAATGGACTGCACACCCGTCAGCCTGCCGGACAATGCCCCCAAACGGGCAGCCTTTCTCTTCATCGCCGCGGCGTTCGCGCTTCTGGGCGCTGTCGTCGTAGCCCTTATTGATGAGCTTGCTCTGGGCCGTCTGTTCTTTCTCTGGGCCGCCGTCACTGCCATCTCCCTGGAGGCGGCCGTGGCGCAAGTCTCGGGGCGAGCCTGGTCATATGTAGTGGAGACGCTTGGCGTCGTAGCGTTCGGCGTGTGCACCCTGGTCCTGTTCGCCAGGTTTCCGGTGGACTGGCTGGATAACAAGCGCATCAGCATCCCTGTGGTTGCATTAGGCACGTGGCACGCGGCGCTGGCCAGCGGCTACCTGTATGCGGTGTCGGGGCAGCCCCAAGCCTACGAGCTCGTCCAAAGAGCTCTGTACCTTTCGCTGGTCCTCGATATCTGCGTCGCCCTCATCAGCGTCTCGTACCCGGTCTGCGGCGCTGTGCTCCGACGGCATAAGCCTCCCGCCGCCAATGTAGTGCTGCTGACCGGCGCTGTCTCCGGCCTTGCGCCCTTCTTGCTGCTCACCTTGGTGCCCCAGCCCTTAGGAGTGGGCTCTCTCGTCCCCGCCGATACCGCCATCCTTTCCCTCATCCTGCTCCCGCTGAGCCTGGCGGCGACCATGGGGCGCCTGTTCACTATCCACAGCTGGCTGCGGCGGGGGCTCATCCGGCTGTTCGTGTGGACGCTGCTGCTCATCACCTATGGGCTGCTGCTCACGGCGGTTGAGGGGCAAGTGGCGCGTGGGGGGACCATCCTCCAGTTTGCGTCGTCGCCGTTCATTGTGGTCGTAGCGGTTGGCGCCACGCTGCCGCTGCTCGAGCGGAAGCTCCGGACCAAGCTGGAGAGCGCCCTTCTGCAGGACGTGTACAGCTTTCCGGCGGCCCTCCAGCAGTTCGCTTCGCGCATCGTCCACTTGCGCACGGCCGAGGACATCGCCAATTACGCCCTGGCCAGCCTGGGCGAGACGCTCGACCTCCGCTGGGCCGCTCTCCAGCTGTCGGCGGCGCAAGCGCGCACGTTCGAGTGGGGCGCCTGTCCAGCTAACCCAGCTGAGCAAGCGGCCGAAGTCGCGCCGCTCTCGGCGGATGGGTCTGCCCTGGGCACGCTGCTGGCCGGCCCCAAGCGGCACGACATCGAGCTCCTGCCGCAGGACCGCGTGATGATCCACACCATCGCGCCGCTGCTGGCCATCAGCCTGCAGCTCGTGTGGCAGCTCGATATCGTGGCCCAGCACGAAAGCGACCTGGAGTCCCACAACCAG
>DATGVV010000518.1:0-4503 GCA_035299885.1 Chloroflexota bacterium
GGCAAGTGCACGCCCTGCCGCGAGGGCACGGTCCGGGTCCGGCAGCTGTTCGACGCCCTGGTGCAGGGCAAGGCGGGAGCGTCCGATGTCGAAACCTTGGATTACTTGAGCGACATTCTGGCCTACGCCTCGCTGTGCGGCCTAGGGCAGATGGCGCCGAACCCAGTACGCGCCTTGCTGCGCCATTTCGGCGAAGAAGTGCGCGAGCATCTGAATGGCGAATGCCGGGCCCAGGTTTGCCATGAACGTGATTGACGTGAGGTCCAGGCGGGCATGGCAGTAACTGCACCATCCGAGACCCTCACCCTTACAGTGGACGGGCGCCCAGTAACGGTGCCGGCGGGGGCGAGCGTACTCGACGCCATCAAACGTGCCGGCGCCTACATTCCCCAGCTGTGCAAAGACCCCGATCAAAAGGCTCGCGGTGCCTGCCGCACCTGCCTCGTGCAGATCGACGGGATGCGCGGCTTTCCAGCTTCGTGCACCACGGCCAGCGCAGAGGGCATGATCATCCACGTAAGCGGGGCCGAGGTCGAGCGCCTCCGCCGCGGCGTGCTCGAGCTAACCATGGCCATGCACCCGGACCACTGCCGCAGCAATCCGCCCAACACACACAACGATCTGGTAGACGCCGCCACAGCGCACTGCATCGAACGGCCGATCTTCGATCCATTGCCGCATGCCTCTGTTGACGACAGCAATCCCTTCTTCGTGGTCGATATGAAGCAATGCATCCTGTGCGCGCGCTGTGTGACCGCCTGCGACGAGGTCCAGCACATCGGCGCCATCGCACTGCTGGGCCGCGGCTCGACCATGAAGATCGGCGCGTTCGAGGACCAACCCCTGCGGCAGTCCATCTGCACTTCGTGCGGTTCCTGTTTCGCCGCCTGCCCCACCGGCGCCATCTACCCGAAGACGGTGCGACCGGAGCCGGCGAGGCGCGTAGATACCACGTGTCCATACTGCGGAGTCGGCTGCGGAATCAAGGTCGACGTCAGCGCCGAAAACGTCCTGGTCCGCTCGGACGATGCTCCCCAGAACGAATCCAGCCAGGGCATGCTATGCGTCAAAGGACGCTTCGGCTTCGAGTACGTCAATCACCCCGATCGGCTGACAAAGCCGCTCATCAAGCGCGAAGGCCGCTTCGAGGAGGCGACCTGGGATGCGGCGCTGGACCTGGTGGCCGACAAGTTCGCCCAGTATCGGAGCCAGTTTGGAGCGCTGGCTTCGGCCAAAGCGACCAATGAGGACGGCTACGTCATCCAGAAGTTCGTGCGCTCTGTGATGGACGGCAACAACGTAGATCATTGCACCCGGCTGTGCCATTCACCGTCGGTCCACGCCATGCTCCAGTCGCTGGGCAGCGGCGCTACCTCAAACTCCTACGCCGACTATGAGAACGCCGGCTGCCTGATGGTCGTCGGAGCCGACAGCTCCTCCAATCATCCCGTCATCACCGTCCGCTTCCGGCGTGCGGTCAAGAGGGGCGCGAAGCTCATCGCCATCAATCCCAAGTGGACGGAGTTGAACTACTACGCCGATATCTGGTTGCGCCAGCTGCCCGGCACCGACGTGGCGCTGTTCAACGGCATGTCCTACGTGCTCCTGGATGAGGGCCTGGCCGACATGGACTTCATCCACCAGCGGACTGAGGGTTTCGAAGCCTGGGCGGCGGCAGTAGGCGAGTACCCGCCATCATTGGCTTCCGAAATCACCTCCGTACCAGAGCACGACATTATCCAGGCCGCGCGTACCTTTGCGCGGCCGCCGTTCAGTGGGTCCTGCATGATCTGGGGGATGGGCGTGAGCCAGCATTCCAGCGGCACAGCCAACGCCCATGCCGTGATTAATTTGGCGCTTGCCGCAGGCATGGCCGGCAAGCCAGGCAACGGCATATCGCCATTGCGCGGCCAGAACAACGTGCAGGGTGCTGGGGACGCTGGCTGCGTCCCCGACAATCTACCCGGCTACCAAGCGCTGACCGACGCCAATCGGGCCAAGTTCGCCGCGGCCTGGGGCTGCATGACCAGCAAGCCCGCCGGCCTGACCGTCACTGGCATGGTTCAGGCCGCCGACCGCGGCGAGCTGAAGGCTATGTACATCGTCGGCGAGAACCCGTTCCTCGACGAGGCCAACCTCAGCCACGCCAAGCACGCGCTGGCCAAGCTGGAGTTCCTGGTGGTTCAGGACATCTTCCTGCAAGAGACAGCCCAGGCCGCCGA
Source organism: Chloroflexota bacterium (assembly GCA_035299885.1). Lineage (GTDB taxonomy): Bacteria > Chloroflexota > JAJPGV01 > JAJPGV01 > JAJPGV01 > DATGVV01. The sequence goes on from DATGVV010000518.1 coordinate 2,223, forward strand.
CGTCGTCCTGCCTGCGAGCAGCTTCGCTGAGAAGGAAGGCACATTCACCAACAGCGAGCGTCGCGTCCAACGCGTTCGCGAGCTGATCCCGCCTGTAGGCGACTGCCGGCCGGATTGGGACATCACCTGCGACATCGCCCGCCGGGTGTGCCGCAGGCTGGGGGTGGACGGACGCCAGTTCGGCTATGCGGGCCCGAAGCACATCTTCGAGGAGATGGCCAGCCTGACCCCGATCCTGGCAGGCATCGATTACGACAGGCTCGATACGGAAGGCGGTATCCAGTGGCCCTGTCCCTCGAAGAACCACCCGGGTACACCAAACTTGTACATCGAATCCTTTCCGCTGCCCGGTGGCAAGGCGCGCCTGACGCCGGTTCGTCAGGGCGCTGCCGCGGCGGAGCTCCCGGACGACCAATATCCACTCATCCTCAACACCGGCCGGACGCTCTACACCTGGCACGGCGGCACAATCACCAGCCGAGTTCAGGGCCTCGTCGACCTGGTGCCGGAAGTCGAGGCCACGATCAATCCCGTCGACGCAGAGACGAACGGTCTGCGCCATGGAGACTCGGTGCGCCTAACGACGCGCCGGGGCAGTCTGGTGTGCAAGACGAGAGTCAGTGAGGAGGTCCGGGCTGGCGAAGTTTTCATGCCATTCGTGAGCCTGGGAGGCGCCGCCGCTAACTTCCTGACCAATGACGTGTATGACCCCAACGGCATGCCTGAATACAAAGTCTGCGCCGTGCGGATTGAGGCTGCCTAAAAGACCCATGCCTGGACTGGCACGGGGCCGTGCGCGCGGGTCACCCGGAGGAAGGACCCGTGGCAACGGTCCGGCTCATTCGAGAACTTTCACGGCCCCGCCGCATGGCTCGTGCCGCGATAGGCTACTTGCGCCGCTTCAGTGGGCGCGACACCCAGGGGTTGCCCTCCAAATAGAACCGCCACGGCTTCAGCGCCCATTCGCCGGCGTAGTCCACGCCGATGCGCGTCGTCTCAACGACCTCCTCGGCGACGGTTGGCCCCGGCTCGATATGGAGCTCCGAGCAGGTTAGGTCCAAGCCGTTCTGGGCGCGGGTCAGGCCTAGCTCGCGGCACAGGACGCCGGGCCCTTTGGCGCCAGGCTCGCCGGCGCGGATCAGCACCGCCGCCGGAACATCCATCTGCTCGGTCACCACGTTCAGGCAGTGATAGATGCCATAGATGAAATAGACGTAGGCGTGGCCGGGCTGGCCGTACATCACCTCGTTGCGCGCCGTCCGGCGGCCCTTGGCGGCGTGGCAGGCCAGGTCCTCGGGCCCGATGTAGGCCTCCGTCTCAACGATGCGCACGCGCTTGTCCCCGTGGACTAGAGTGCAGCCCAGAAGGTCCCGAGCGACCGTTATCGTCGGCCGCTCGTAGAAGCTTCGGGGGAATGGCACCACTACACTTTAGAGCGGTGTCCCAGGACAAGATCGTCGTTCGCGGCGCGCGCGAGCACAACCTCAAGAACATCGATCTGGAGATCCCGCGCGACCAGCTGGTGGTCATCACCGGGCTATCGGGGTCGGGCAAGTCGTCGCTGGCGTTCGACACCATTTTTGCCGAGGGCCAGCGGCGCTACGTCGAGTCGCTCAGCGCCTACGCGCGGCAGTTCCTGGGCCAGCTCGAGAAACCGGACGTCGACGACATCCTGGGCCTGTCGCCGGCCATCTCCATCGACCAGAAGAGCGCCAGCCGAAATCCGCGATCGACCGTCGGCACCATCACCGAGATCTACGACCACCTGCGCCTGCTGTTCGCGCGCATCGGCCAGCCGCACTGCCCCATTTGTGGCCGCAAGATCGAGCGCCAGACCGTACAGCAGATGGTCGACCACATCATGGATCTGCCCCAGGGCACGCGCATCATGGTGCTGGCGCCCCTGGTCAAAGACCGAAAGGGCGAGTACAAGCAGATCTTTGAGGATGTCCGCAAGGCCGGCTACGTGCGGGTGCGCGTCGACGGCGACGTGCGCGACGCCGCCGAGACGCCCAACCTGGACCGCTACAAGATGCACTCCATCGAGGTCGTCATCGATCGCCTCGTGGTGGAGGACGACGTCCGGACGCGGTTGGCTGACTCCCTGGAGACCGCGCTGAAGCTCGGCGGCAGCAGCGCGCTGGTGACCCAGGTGGACGACCCTCACCATAGCCCCCTCCCCAAAGGCGAGGGAACAAAGGAGATGCGCTTCTCGGAACTATTCGCCTGCCCGCTGGGTCACATCTCCCTGGAGGAGTTCGAGCCGCGTACGTTCTCATTC
>DATGVV010000519.1:0-7378 GCA_035299885.1 Chloroflexota bacterium
ACCGGGCCATCTTTCAGCATGATTGCCATGGCCGGCATGGCTTCGTTCCTGATCGGCAGCTTCAACCCGCAGATGCCCGAGTTCGCGCGCGACCTGAGCAGCTTCGACGCCAGCCGCACCTACACCATGCTGCTCATTGCCAGCGGGCTCGGCGCCGTGCTCGGCGGCCTCGCGCTGGAGCTGGCCGGCGCCACCAAGGTGACGGTCAACATGGCCATCGCCGGCGCGGCAGTGTGGGGCCTGTGCGTGGCCGGCTTCGGCCTGACCCAGAGCTATCCGGCCGCCCTGGTGTTCCTGTTCGTGGCCGGCTTCGGCCAGCTCAGCTTCAACTCGATGGCCCAGACGATCGTTCAGATCCAGGCACCGCCGGAGAAGCGGGGGCGCCTCATCGGCGCCTTCAGCATGGCTCAGCTCGGCCTCAGGAGCGGCGCCGGCGTCAGCGTCGGCGTTGTCGGGAACGCCATCGGCCTGCACCCGGCCTTAGGCCTGAGCGCCGTCCTGACCGTGCTCCTCGCCGGCGGGATGTACGTCTACGCCAACGCCGCTCCCACGCCCCAGCCCGCCTACGCCGAAGCCAGCGACGCTTTCCCGCCCGAAGACACCCACGCCTGCTGCTGAGCGCGGCCAATTCCCGACACTTGCAGTCGGAATTTGATATGCTTTCCCTACTGAAGAGGTCGGATTTTTAGAGATGCACGATTCTCAATTCCCAATTCCCAATTCCGGAGATTCGCCATGAGAATCTCCTCCAAGGGACATTACGGCCTGCTGGCCGTGGCCGAACTGGCCCGCCGGTATGACCAGGGGCTGGTCTCGCTGGCCGAGATCGCCAGTGCCGAGCACCTGCCGCTGCCCTACCTGGAGCAGATCATCGCCCCGCTGCGCATCGCTGGGCTGGTGGAGGCCACGCGCGGCCTCCATGGCGGCTACCGGTTGGCTCGCAATCCCGCCGAGGTCACCGTGGGTGACGTCGTGCGCTGGGTCGAAGGCCCCATCGCCCTGGTGGAATGCACCAGCGAGGGCTACGTCGCCGGCGCCTGCGAGCGCGAGGCGGGGTGCACCTCACGCGGCGTGTGGCACCAGGTGTCCGATGCCATCAACAACGTGCTCAACACCATGACCCTGGCCGACGTGATAAAGAACGACGGGCCGGCTCCTACCAAGCAGCTGGTCAGCATTGGAGTCCCTGCCTAAGTCATGAGCGACACCCTGGTTATCAAGAACCTGCACGTCAGTGTCGAGGATCGCGAGATCCTGCGTGGCATCAACCTCACCGTCCCGCGAGGCGAGACGCACGCCCTGATGGGCCCTAACGGCTCGGGCAAGAGCACACTGGCCTACACCCTGCTGGGCCATCCCAAGTACAAGGTCACCGCGGGCAAGGTGCTGTGGAAGGGGCAGGACATCCTCGCCCTCACGCCCGACCAGCGGGCCAAGAGCGGCCTGTTCCTGGCCTTCCAGTACCCGGTCACCGTGCCTGGCGTGACGCTGGTCAACTTCCTGCGCCAGAGCCTGCGGGCGGTGCGCGGCAAGGACGTGGCCGTGCGGGACTTCCGCAAGGACCTGCAGGACAACATGAAGGTCCTCAAGATGGACAACCAATTCATCAGCCGCTACGTGAACGACGGCTTCTCGGGTGGTGAGAAGAAGCGCGCCGAGATGCTCCAGATGGCCCTGCTCAAGCCCGAGATGGCCATCCTGGATGAGACCGACTCCGGGCTCGACATCGACGCGCTGCGCATCGTGGCCGAAGGTGTCAACTCCTTGGCGGGGCCGGAGCTCGGCATCCTCATCATCACCCATTACCAGCGCATCCTGAACTACATCACGCCGCAGCACGTGCACGTGCTGTACCACGGCCGCATCATCGTTTCGGGCGGTCCGGAGCTTGTCTCACGGCTGGAGGCCGAAGGCTACGACAACATCATCAAGGAATATGCGCCGGCCGAGGCCGAGGCCGAGCTAGTCACGGCGTAAGGGGAAAGACTATGGCTGTCGCACCAAAAGAGATTCAGAGCAATGCCGACTACAAGTTCGGCTTCCACGATGAAGAGGACTACTTCTTCAAGGCCAAGAAGGGTCTCAACGAGGACATCGTCCGCCAGATCTCCGAGCACAAAAGCGAGCCGGAGTGGATGACCAAGTTCCGGCTGCGCGCCTATAAGCACTTCCTCAACCGGCCGACGCCAACGTGGGGCGGCAGGCTGGATGACATCGACTTCAACGAGATCTACTACTACATCAAGCCGGCCGAGGCCCAGGGCAAGACCTGGGAGGAGGTGCCCGAGTACATCAAGAACACCTTCGACAAGTTGGGCATCCCCGAGGCGGAGCGCAAGTTCCTGTCCGGCGTGTCGGCCCAGTACGAGTCCGAGGTCGTCTACCACTCCATCCGTGAGGACCTGGAGAAGCAGGGTGTCATCTTCACCGACATGGACACCGGGCTGCGCGAGCATGGCGACATCGTCAAGAAGTACTTTGGCACGGTCATCCCCCCCAACGACAACAAGTTCGCCGCCCTGAACAGCGCTGTCTGGTCCGGCGGCTCGTTCGTGTGGGTGCCGGCGGGCGTGAAGGTCGAGGTCCCGCTCCAGGCCTACTTCCGGATCAACGCCGAGAATATGGGCCAGTTCGAGCGGACGCTGATCATCGCCGAGCCAGGCAGCTTCGTGCATTACGTGGAGGGCTGCACGGCGCCGATCTGGACAACCGACTCGCTGCACAGCGCGGTCGTCGAGCTCATCGCCCTGGAGGGTGCGCGCATCCGCTACACCACCATCCAGAACTGGTCCAACAACGTCTACAACCTGGTGACCAAGCGCGCCATGGCGTATCGCGACGCCACGGTCGAGTGGGTGGACTGCAACCTCGGCTCCAAGCTGACCATGAAGTACCCGGCCGTCTACCTGATGGAGCCGGGCGCCCACGGCGAGGTGCTGAGCGTCGCCATGGCCGGCGATGGCCAGCACCAGGATGCCGGGGCAAAGATGGTCCACGTGGCGCCCAACACGACCTCGATTATCACCTCCAAGTCCATCGCCAAAGGCGGGGGGCAGACGACCTATCGCGGCCTGGTGAAGGTCTACAACGGCGCGCATGGCGTCAAGTCCAAGGTGCGCTGCGATGCCCTGCTGATGGACGACGAGTCGCAGTCCGACACCTACCCCTATATGGATATTGAGGACGAGCAGGTGGACGTCGGCCACGAGGCCACCGTCTCCAAGGTCGGCGACGAGCAGCTGTTCTACCTGATGAGCCGCGGCCTGACCGAGACCGAGGCCACCAACATGATCGTCAACGGCTTCATCGAGCCCATCGCCAAGGAGCTGCCGATGGAGTACGCGGTCGAGCTGAACCGCCTGGTGCAGCTCGAGATGTCGGGGTCGGTCGGCTAGAGCCCAGCCATGGCATTCACTCGTGAGGCCGTCGAGCAGCTGAGCTCAGAACGGTCCGAACTCACCTGGCTGCGGCAGGCCCGGCTTGCTGCCTGGGAACGTTTCGAAGCCATGCCCATGCCGGACTCGTCCAGGGATGAAGACTGGCGGCGCACGGATATCTCCAAGCTCGATCTGGCGGCTTTCGCGCCAGCGCTGAACGGCGCTAACACGCCTTCGCTCAGCCCCCAAGATGTTCCTCTTCCCTCGCGAGGGAAGAGGCTAGGTGAGGGCATCCCGCCCGGCGTCATCTTCTGCTCGCTGGACGAGGCCGTGCGCCGCTGCCCCGACCTGGTGCACGAGCACATGGAGGAGCCCGATGGCAAGTTCCTGTCGCTCAACGCCGCCCTATGGGCCGGCGGGGCCTTCGTCTACGTCCCCGAAGGCGTGCAGGTTGAAGTACCTTTGCATGCTTCGCATGCGGGAGTTGGGAGTCGGGAGTCGGGAGTCAGTTCCGCCCTGTTTCCCCGAACCTTGATCGTCGTTGACCGCGGCGCCTCACTTGTATTTGTCGACCACTTTCTCGGGCAGACCGACTCCCGACTCCCGACTCCCGACTCCCAACTCAGCTCCGCCTCCACGCACATCGTCGTGAAGGACGGCGCCACGCTGTCGTACGTGAGCCTGCAGGAGCGCGGGCAGCAGACTTGGCATTTTGCCACCGAGCGCGCGGTCATTGGCCGCGACGCCAAAGTGGACCTGGTCGTCGCCGCGCTGGGCAGCTTCCTTTCCAAGAGTTATGTCGAGACCATCCTGACCGGTCCCGGCAGCGAGGCCAACCTGGTTGGCTTGGTGCTGACCGATGGCCAGCAGCACATCGACCATCAGACGCTGCAGGAGCATCGGGCGCCGCACACCACCAGCAACCTGCTGCTGAAGTCGGCCGTCAAGGGCCACTCGCAGTCGATCTTCGCCGGCCTGGTGCGCATGCCGCGCGAGGCCCAGCAGAGCGACGCCTTCCAAGAGGCGCGGGCGCTGCTGCTGAGCGAGCACGCCAAGGCCGACGCCATCCCCAAGCTGGAGATCATCGCCAACGACGTACGCTGCACCCACGCCGGGGCCATCGGGCAGGTGGACGAGGAGCAGAAGTTCTACCTCATGAGCCGCGGCATCCCCGAAGATGAGGCCGAGCGCCTCATCGTGACCGGCTTCTTCGAGCCCGCCCTCGACCGCATCCCCGTCGACAAGGTCCGCGAGGGCACCCGCAAAGCCCTGGCGCACCGCCTGGAGACCGTCCATGGCTAGCCGCCTTTACTCCCTCTCCCTTCGAAGGGAGAGGGCCAGGGTGAGGGTCGATGCCTGAGTTTGTGCCCGCCGCCAAGGTCGACGAACTGCCCGACGAGTCAGGCAAGTGCGTCACCATCAACGGCAAGAAGATTGCCCTCTTCCACGTCGGCGACGACTTCTACGCCGTCGATGACACCTGCACCCACGAGGAGGCCTCCCTGTCCGAGGGCACCCTCTATTTAGATGATGAGGAGCCCCAGGTGGAGTGCCCTAAGCACGGCGCCATATTCGAGATCAGCACCGGCCAGGTCCTCACCCTGCCCGCCGTCAAGTCCGTCCGCAGCTACGAAACGAAAGTCGAGGGCGACTCGGTACTCGTCTCCACGGAGCCGAAGGCGTGAACGTCGCTCAAATTCGCGCCGACTTCCCCATCCTCGAGCGGAAGGTAAACGGCAAGCCGCTGGTCTACCTCGACAGCGCCGCTACCTCGCAGAAGCCGCTGGCGGTCATCGATGCGCTGGACCACTACTACCGCACCTACAACGCTAACGTCCATCGCGGCGTCTACTCCATTTCCGAGGAAGCGACCGAGGAGTACGAAAAGGCCCGCGATAAGGTCCAGGCGTTCATTGGCGCCGCCCGTCGCGAGAGCATCATCTTCGTCCGCAACACCACGGAGGCCATCAACCTGGTGGCCTACAGCTGGGGCCGGGCCAACATCAGGCAGGGCGACGAGATCGTCCTGACCGAGCTGGAGCACCACTCCAACCTGGTCCCCTGGCAGCTGCTGGCCGCCGAGAAGGGCGCCGTTCTCAAGCACATCCCCGTGCTGGACGACGGCACCCTGGATATGGAACAGGGCCGGCGGCTCATCACCGATCGCACCAAGCTGGTGGCCGTCAGCCACATGTCCAACGTGCTCGGCACCATCAACCCCGTTAAAGAGCTGGCCGGGCTGGCGCATGCCGCCGGCGCCATCATCCTGCTGGACGGCGCCCAGAGCGTGCCGCACATGCCGGTGGACGTGCAGGAGCTCGACTGCGATTTCCTGGCCGCCTCCGGCCACAAGATGCTGGCTCCCACCGGCAGCGGCTTCCTGTACGGCAAGGTCGAGCTCCTGGAAGCCATGCCACCGTTCATGGGCGGCGGCGACATGATCCGCCAGGTCTGGCTGGATCACGCCACCTGGAACGAGCTGCCCTGGAAATTCGAGGCTGGCACGCCCAACGTGGCCGACATGATCGGCCTGGGTGTAGCCGTCGACTACCTGCGGGGCATCGGCATGCAGGCCATCCGTGAGCACGAGAAGCAGCTCACCGCCTACGCGCTCGGCACCCTGGGCGAGATGCCCCAAGTCGAGGTCCACGGCCCGCGTGACGTCGAGGTCCGTGGCGGCGCTATCTCCTTCTGTTACGGCGACGTGCACCCCCACGACCTGGCCCAGATCCTGGATGGCGAGGGCATCTGCATCCGCGCCGGCCACCACTGCTGCCATCCGCTGATGCGCAAGCTGGGCGTGTCCGCTACGGCCCGCGCCAGCTTCTACCTGTACAACACCGAGGACGAGATCGACCTGCTGGTGAAGAGCCTGGGCAAAGCCGGCGAGCTGTTCGGGGTGCCTGTTCCCTCTCCCTCTGGGAGAGGCTAGGGTGAGGGTTGCGTGAGCCTGCCCCTCGACGAGCTGTACCGCGAGATCATCCTCGACCATTACAAGCAGCCCCGCAATCGCGGTGAGCTCGATCCCCATTCCGCCCGCGTGGAAGGCAATAACCCGCTGTGCGGCGATGAGATCCAGCTGGACGTGCGGCTTAACGATGGCCAGCTCGAGGATCTCGCCTTCCAGGGCCGCGGCTGCTCCATCAGCCAGGCCTCGGCCTCGATGATGACCGAAGCCGTGAAGGCGAAGCCGCTGGACGACGTCCACCAGCTGATCGATATTTTCAAGGACATGATGCGCGGCCAGCCCGTGGACACCGAGGAGCTGGGTGATCTGGAAGCCCTGGAAGGCGTCCAGAAGTTCCCAGTGCGCATCAAGTGCGCGCTCCTCGCCTGGACCACGCTCGAAGAGGCACTGAAGGAAGCCAACCGCTCTACAACATAGTTTCGTTATAACTTACCACCCAATCCGTTATAATCCACAACGTGGATGGTGGCAGCGCGGCTGGGGTGGACGTTTTTAACCTGTGGCCCACGGAGGTCGTGCCCGGCGAGGATCTGGTAGGCCGCGCTGGAGTTATCGGCGAGATCGAGCGGGAGCTGACTGGTGGTCGCTCGGTGCTGTTGGCCGCGCCGCGCCGCGAAGGCAAGTCCTCGGTCGCGCGCGAAGTCCTTCGACGTCTGGCCGAGGACGACATCTACCTGACAGCCAGCCTCGACTTCTTTCGCCTGACCACCAAACGGCAATGCGCCGACGAGCTCGTGCGGCAGCTGCTGGAGTCCTCCAAGACATTGGCCAGCCGTCTCCACCGCCTCCTGGGGGCCGCTGGCGAACGAATGTCGGGATTCGAGCCACACCTCAAGCTGGCGGAGCTGGAATTTGGCGTCCGGCTCAATCCCCGAGAAGTGGACGAGGACGAAGCCTTCCGCAACGCCCTGCAGCTGCCGGAGCGGCTGGCCGGGAAGGAGGACCGCCGCGTGGTGGTCCTCCTGGACGAGTTTCAGGACGCCGGCAAGAACCTGGGCCAGGACGTGTACCGCGTCATGCGCTCCTACTTTCA
>DATGVV010000520.1:0-14595 GCA_035299885.1 Chloroflexota bacterium
ACTGTCCTGGCGCCGGATCGACGCGGCTACGGCGACTCCGACCGGCTAACCGACCCCGCGGTCTACGACAACGCAACAATGTCGCAGGACGTTCTGCGTCTCGTCGACCACCTGGGCTGGGGTACGTTCGTCGTGGTCGGACACGACAAGGGCGCGCCAACGGCGCAGCGGTTGGCTACCGATCATTCCGATAGAGTTCGGGGACTCGTAATGCTGGACGCGGGACCGGCGGGCGCGCAGTCCACCGGCTCGCACGACACGTCCGGCCGCAGCTGGTATCTGGATTTCTTCCGCCAACGCGGCGTGGCAGAGGCCTTGATCGGGCAGAATCCGCGCCTGTTTTTCTCGCTCTTCCTCGACCGAAACCCCCACCTCAGCCCTGAGGAGCATGAGTACTATCTCGAGACCTTCTGCCGGCCGGGGTCCGTCGACGCTGTGCTGGCCGACTACCGTGTGAGTTTGGAGGAAGATCGGGAGCGCTGGCAGGAGGAAGCTATGGGCGGAGTGACGGTGCGGGTACCGGTCTGCGCTCTGTGGGGCGCACGAGGCCCATCCGCGAATGTGCCCTTGCTGGAGCGCTGGAAGGAAGCGGCTGACGACGTGCGGGGCGCGCCAATTCGAGATGCTGGGCACTACGTCCAGGAGGAGCAGCCGCAGCTGGTGACGGAGCACATCCTGCGCTTCGCCGATGAGCTCGGCATTTGAAGTAACCGCCTAAGGAGCAAAGATCATGCGTTGCACGATGGCTTGCCTGAGTCTCGTAGCCGGCACGCTGTTGGCCGGCTGCGGCGGCTCGGCCGCTCCGGCCAGATATTCACCCGTTTCCGGCTCTTGGGCAGACACCGTCGCGGCCGCCAAGCGCGAGGGCCTGGTCGTGGTTTCGGGTCAAGCCGCTCCCGACGCGGAGGCCGCCTTCTCTGCCGACTTCAAGGAACAGTACCCCGATATCCGCGTTGAGTACCTGGCCATGAGCAGCCCGGAAGCGACTACCAAGCACATGACCGAGCGCCAGGCCGGCAGGTTCACGGTGGACGTCTTCATCCACGGCACCCCGGACATCCTCAGCACGTTGATACCGGAGGCCGCCGTGGAACCGATGCTGACATTCCTGACCGGCCCTGACATCCAGGACACCTCCAAATGGCTGGGCGGCCGGTTGAATTTCGCTGATGAGGCCGCGAAGTACGACCTGATCTTCACCGGGGGAGTAAAGATCCCGGTGGTGTACAACACCAATCTGGCTTCGCCGGCAGAGTTCAAGTCGTACAAGGACCTGCTCGAATCGAAATGGACCGGCAAGATCGCTATGCTCGATCCGCGGGTCGCCGGCTCCGGTAACGGCATGGTGACATTCTGGTACCGCACGCCTGAGCTGGGCAAGGATTTCATCAAACAGCTCCTGACACAACAGAAGATCGTCTTTACCAAGGACGACCGCCAGATCACCGACTGGGTCGGCCAAGGCAAGTACCCCATCGCGGTCGGTGCCAGCGACTTCACCGCCTTCGCTCTAAAGGGCAAAGGAGTGCCGATCGAGCTTCTGCCGGCCGAGACACTGCGCGAAACTTCGTACCTGACCGCCGGCTTCGGCAGCGTCGCGGTAATGAACCGCGCTCCGCATCCGAACGCCACCAGGCTGTGTCTGAATTGGCTGCTGGCCAAATCCGCCCAGCAGGGGCTGACCAAGCTCACCAGCTATCCCAGTCGGCGCACCGACGCCTCCACCGCGGGGCTGCCGGAGTCGGTGGTACCCAAACCGGGTGTCCAGTACCAGGACAGCGCCTCCGAAGCCACAGCTCGCGTGAAGACCGAAGTACTCGAGTACCTGAAGTCGGTCATACCCGGCTAGCGATGCAGGTATCATCCGGCCCGATGGCTGAACGGCAGTGGCATCGCCTGTTTTTCGACGAATGGGTCGCCCGGGAAGGGCTCGACTTGATCCGAGGCTGGAAAGTAGACGACGTCTACAGCGTCTCGCTGAAACATTGGGCGCGGACCGGGGGCTATGCGGTGCAGATCCAGCTGGACGGCACGGGAGAGCTGAACAGTGCGTACGTCTGTGAAATTCCAGCCGGCAAACACCTGGAATCGCAGCGGCATCTCTACGAGGAGCTGACGTATGTGCTGTCCGGCCGCGGCAGCACGTCCGTCTGGTACGAGGGCCAGCCGAAGAACACCTTTGAGTGGGCGGCAGGCGCCCTGTTCGCTATCCCGCTCAACGCTTGGCACCAGCACTTCAACGGCTCGGGCAGCGAGCCGGCCCGCTTCCTGGCAATGACCACCGCGCCGCTGATGATGAACACCATTCGCGATGAGGACTTCATTTTCAACAACGACGCGACGTTCCCCAGCCGCTATGGAGGCGAGGACGCCTACTTCTCGGGCAAGATCGAGCTGGATACCTTCAACGGCTGGGACGTGCCGGTCAATGTCGGATTCAGCAACTTCTTCCCGCACATCGAGGCCATGCCCATGGCCGACTCGAACCGCGGCTGGCGGGCCCGTACCGCTCAGTACGAGCTCGCTAACGGCGTGGTCAGCGCCCATACGCTGGAGATGCCCGGCGGCGCTTTCACCAAACTCCACCGCCATGGATCCGGCGCGCACGTCCTATGGATCAAGGGCGAGGGCTACACCATGATGTGGCCGGACGGCGGCGAGTGGGTCCAGGAATTCTGGCGGCCCGGCACGATGCTCGTGCCGCCGGCAGGCTGGTGGCACCAGCACTGCGTCGTCCGTAAAGAGCCCGGCGTCCATTTGGCGCTCAAGTTCGGCAGCCGCAGCAACAGCGTCACTCGCGCCAACTGGAACACGCTCAAGAACACACGCGAGGGCGGCGACCAGATGGATTTCGAGGACACTCCCCCTGAGGTTTTGAACAAGCTGTCGCGGATTTTCACAGAGGAATGCGCCAAGCGCGGCACGCCCGCCCATCTTGAAGCCATCGTCGGCGGCTGACGTCCTTTGACGGCTTTGACTTCAGCCGGCCGGCTACGGACAATGAATGGCGTGGCACAACCGTCGGCGACCGTCTCCAAAGCGAGGCAGATGCGGAAATCACCATTCCTGGAATGGTGTGACTCGGAGGGTTTGAAGGTCATCGATGGCTATGGCGTGGATGATTTGCGAACGGCGCCGCTGGAACACTGGGAGCGGTTGGGCGGGCCGGCCGCTTACTGCCACCTAGAGGGATCGCAGGGGTTTGTCGGAGCGCTGGTAGCGGAGATTCCGCGCGGCGCGCAGCTCAAGCCGATGCGACACCTGTATGAGGAGCAGGTGCTCATCCTGGAGGGCCGCGGCGCAACAACCTTCTACGGCGAGTCAAGCGGCAAATCCCTGGTAACGGAATGGTCGGCCGGAGCACTGTTTTCGCCACCGCTCAATACCAAACACCAGCACTTCAACGGTTCGGGCGCCGAACCGGTCCGATTCGTGGCCGCCAGCAATATGCCGCTCATCTTCAACGTCTTCAATTCGCCGGACTTCATCTTCGACTGTCCCTATGAGTTCGCCGACCGCTTCGATGCCAGCGAGGATTACTTCAGCGCCGAGTTCAAGCCTGGAGAGCTGGAAGATCGGGAGGTCAACTTCGTTCCCGACGTCTACAACGTGGGTTTGGACTACCATCCGGACCGCGGCATCGGCTTCAGCCGCCTGGGGATTGCGCTGTCTCGAAACCTCATGGTGGGCCATATCATGCAGATCGAGTCCGGTACATATAAAAAGGCCCACCGCCATGCCGCCGGCGCGCAGGTGATTGTCCTTTCCGGCGAGGGCTTCTCGCTGATGTGGCCGCCGGGCGGTGACCTGGTGCGCGTGGACTGGCACAAGGGCAGCCTGCTGGTGCCGCCGGAAGGCTGGTACCACAACCACTTCACCACCAGCCTAGAGCCCGCTCGCCACCTGGCGCTGCGAAGGGGATTGCGCGGCGTCGGCCCGCGCTGGTTGGCTACCGTGAGCGAGCATGAGGGCGGCCACCTGCTGGAGCATGAAGACGAGCCGCCCGAAATCCGGGCCATGTACAAGGCGGAGCTAGCGAAGAAAGGGGTACCTTTCAGGATGGAGCCGATCAAGCGATGATGGCCATGGACCAACTGGTCAAAACCGACGAGGGCTTAGTCGAGCCGATCATCTTCTCGGACGAGGACATCTACCAGCGGGAGCTGGAGCGGATCTTCGGCAAATGCTGGCTATTCCTAGGCCACGAGTCCATGATTCCCAACGCCGGCGACTTCTTCACCACCTTCATGGGCGAGGACGCCGTCATCGTGATCCGGGATTCAGGCAGCAACATCCGCGTACTCCTGAACAAATGCCGCCACCGCGGCAACCGAGTCTGTTTCTTCGACCGCGGCAATGCACGGGCCTTCACCTGCACTTATCACGGTTGGACCTACGCCAACACCGGCGCTCTGACCGGCGTGCCCGAGTTCGATCACTGCTACCTGGGCGAGCTGGACAAGGATGCCTGGGGACTACTTCAAGCACCGCGAGTTGACACTAGGGCTGGTCTCATCTTTGCCTCCTGGGATCCCGACGTGATGACGTTGGACGCCTTCCTGAACGACATGGGCTGGTATCTGGACCATTTCATGTCCGTGCCGTTCCTTGGCGGGCTCGAGGTCGTACCGGGCGTGCAGAAGTACCAGATGCCGTCGAACTGGAAGCTCGCGGCCGACAACTTCGCCGGTGACCATTACCACTTCCCATCGTCGCATGCATCCTTCCTCAAGGTGTTTCGAGAGTTCAGCGAGCAGGGCATCAAGGCGCGCGGGCTGCGCGGCCGGTCGGAAGGTCCGGCCTACGAGGTGAGCCCTGGCCATCCCGATGGCGTGCCCCACGCCGTGGGGCAGATCCGGCCAGGGACCGAGAAGTATGAAGACGACCTGCAGCGGGCCGCCGATCTAGGTCCCGAAGCGGTGGACTGGGTGAAGTACCGCTACGCGCGGCTGCAGGAAGCCCTTAAGGATCATCCGGTGAAGCCGTATTCGTTCACCCGCGGGCACGTCTTCCCCACCTTCTCTCAAATCGGCTTGTCGAGCGCGCTGGAGGGGCGCGGGCTCATCGCTTGGCATCCGAAGGGGCCAAACCTTACCGAGGCTTGGGAGTACTGCGCGGTGGAGAAAGAAGCGCCGGATGTCGTCAAGCGCAACGCCATCCTCGACCTTATGCACGGCCAGTCGGCGGCCGGGCTCATTGCCCCCGACGACAACGAGAACTTCGAACGCATGACCGACAACCTGCAGTCGCCGATGGGCAAACGGTCGCCGTTCAACTACCAGATGAGCCTGCATCGCGACGAGTCCTATCCCGGCCGTGAGGAGTGGGACATCGAGGGGCTTCCCGGGCTAGTGGGCTTTCACACGACGGAGGTCAACCAGCGCCAGTTCTACCGGTACTGGCAGCAGCTCATGAGCGCATGACGGGCACGCAGCTTCGTCAAGAAATCGAGACGTTTCTGTACGAGGAGGCTCGGCTGCTCGATCACTGGCGCTTGCACGAGTGGCTGGAGCTGTTCACCGACGACGTCCGGTACTGGATGCCCAACCGGGAAACGCTGCCCGTGGCGGAAAAGCCCGTTGAGGCGAACGACATGGCCTTTGGGCTCTACGACGAGGACAAGCCAGCCCTTCTGCTGCGCATTCGCCGGCTGGATACCGGCCTAGCGCACGTCGAGGAGCCACGTTCGGTGACTCGGCACATGATCTCCAACGTGCTGGTGCGGGGTGGGGAGCGCGACAGCGAGGTGGTCGCCGAGTCGAACTTTGTCGTCTTCCAGCAGCGGCACGGCCAGCACGAGTCCCATTTCGTCGGCTGCCGCGAAGACATCCTGCGCCAAGTCGACGGCAAATGGAAGATCGCCAGCCGCAAGATTTTCCTGGACCAATCCATTCTGCCCAGGACGCTCTCGATTTTCTTCTAGCCCCGCCACGTCATGGGTACGGAGGCTAGGGCGCTGGCATCTGGTGCGACAGTCGCATCTCGCGGTGGGTGGCGGCGGATTCGAGGGCGGCGAACGCGACCTCGAGGGTCGCTTCGCCCCACCGGCCGTCGTGAACCGGCGGCTGCTTGTTGACGACAGCGTCGTAGAGCTCGCGCATCTCGGCGGCGCGGCCGCTCGGGCGCTGCGGCACTGAGATTTCGCGCCGGCCTTCGGCTGTGTAGACATACAGGCCGTCCGGCGACTGGCGGATATCGCCTTTCTCGCAGGTCACGATCGTGATGCCATAGAATGGCTGGTGGCGCTCGCCTTTGGGCGGCCCTGACCGGCCCTGGAAGAACCACTCGCCGGAGTGCTCGCCCCCATAGCGCCAGGACTCGATCAGCTCCGCCACCCCACGATCCCGCTCGGGGCCCGTGCCCATGTCGCGCCAGAAGCGATGGGCGGCCACGAACGACTCGGGATCGGCCGGGGTGCCGCCTTCGCCAATACCCCACACGATCTCGGCCGAATCCAAATACGCATAGCCGCTGAACACCATGATCGCCGGCAGGTCGTTCTCGAGCTCCAGGTAGCACACGTAGTGGCCCTCGGCCGGACGGCTGCGATCGCCGATCGAAGTCATAGCTCGGACGCTGCGCACCGTGCCGCCGCCCAGCAGGCGCACGATGTCGGCCTGGTGCGGCATCTGGTCGAGGACGACGCCACGGCTGGAGGCCAGCTGCTCGTCGGAGAAAGGCCGGAAGATGAAGTTCTTGTAGAAGCTGGTGTTGATCATGAGCGGCCGCCCCAGCTCGCCGCTGCGGATGATCTCGGCCATCTTTTGAATCGGCGCGTCCAGGCTATGGGTATGCCCGCTCAGGAGCTGAACGCTATTGGCTTTGGCGGCCGCGTTCATGGCTTCGCATTCCTGGATGGATAGGGCCATCGGCTTTTCGACGATGACGTGCTTGCCGGCCTCGAGTGCGGCGATAGTGTGCTCGGCATGGAGCTCGTTGGGCGTGGCTACGTAGACCGCATCGATGTTCAGGCTGGAGCACATGTCGGCCACGCTGGTGTAAGCCTCGGCCTCGAACTCTCGAGCGAAGTGCTCCGCAGCATGGGCACGCACATCCGCCGCCGCAGTCAGCTGTAGGAAGTCCAGCCGGGCGATCTCCGGGATGACGCGCGCCGACCCCAATCCAAGCCCGGCGATGCCGAGCCGCAGAACGTCTGCTACGGGGCCACCTTGAATTTCGACTCGGCTGTATCTTGCAGCCAGTCGGCCATATTCCACTTGGCCCACGTGTCGCGGCGGCGAGCGTCGCTGAGCTTGTTCACTGGCGGGAAATCGCCCAGGCGGTGGAACGGGCGGCAGCCGTTGAGGATCATGCGCTTATAGGGCATCGCCTCGCGGCTGCTGCGGTGCTCCATCGGCCGCAGCGGGTCGAGCAACCACTGACTGCCAATGATGCTCGTCTTCGCCTGCTCGGGATCGAACCGTGAGCCCAGCGCCCACAACACGTCATAGGGATCCTCTGCATCGACGTCGTGGTCAACGATGATGAACAACCTGTTCGGCCCGCCCATGCTGGCGAGGATGTCCATGGCCTGCTTAACGTCGTCCGGCTTGTTCTGACGGATGCTGATGACGTTGCAGCCAAACGGCACCAGGTTGGTGGCTCCACAGGCTTCGATACCAGCCTTTTCGAGGCGGCTGATCACCTGGATCGAGCGCAGCGGAAGCATGAACGAGTAGCTGAAGCGATGCTGCAGGGGCGGGCAGCCGTACAGGATGGGATCATTTCGGAAGTACAGCGTCTTGACGTGGATGACCGGCTCGGGCGTCTTCTCGGCCTCGTAGTAGCCAGTCCATTCGCCGAAGGGGCCCTCCATCCGGTATTCGACTTCCGGTGACGAGACCTCGCCCTCGATGGCGATCTCCGAATGCGCCGAAATGAGCAGCCCGGTGGCCTGTCCGCGGATGACCTCGATCGGCTCGCCGGCCAGGAAGCCGGTGTAGTTGTATTCGGGCTCGGTGCGAGGCAGGCCATTGGCCGAGCAGCCGCTCAGGAACACGAGCGGCTCGGGACCGAAGGAGATGGCAATCGGCGCCGGCTTGCCCTGCTTCCAGTACTTCTCCATGATGCGGCGGCCATCGCTCTCGGGCTCGGTGAAGATAGTCGGCACACCGTCGTCGTGCATCTGAACACGGTAGGTGCCCACGTTCACGAAGCCGTTCTCCGGGTCCTGGTGCACCACGGCGTCGCCGGTGCCGATGTAGGGCCCGCCGTCGAGCTCGTGCCACAGGGGGACGGGAAATTGGCGCAGATCGATGTCCGCGCCGGTGCGGATGTTCTCCAGGATCGGCCCGTCCTCGACGACCTTCGGCGGAATAGGCTCGTAGCCATCCCAGCGCTTCTTGAACACAGCCATGAACTCGTCGCGGGTCATGCCCGGATCAAGGCCGAGCGCTAACAGCCCGCGCCGGCGGGTGCTACACACGTTCGTGGCCACCCTCCAGCCGGCCGGGAAGCCGGGGATGTCATCGAAGAGCAGCGCGGGGCCGTCATTCTGGAGCGAGATCTCGGTGATCGCGCCGATCTCGAGGTGCTTGTCCGCACCTCGGATGACCTTCAGCTCACCGATGTCATTCGTCTTGTCGAGGAACGTGCGCAAGTCCAGCAGTGACATGGTCCATTCTCCAAAACCTGTTATTCCTCGATTGGTTTCGCGCGAAACCAATCGAGCAGTATAAAGCGCGCGTCAGCTAGGCAGCCTCAATCCATTACCGGGACTTGGTGGGACATCGTGATCTCTTCATGGCGGGCCGTTGACTCCAGCATGGCCAGGCACACCTCAAGGGTGGCTTCGCCCCAGCGCCCGTCGTGGAAGGGCCGCCGGTTTTCGACGACGGCGTCATACAGCTCGCGCATCTCTGCCTCCCGGCCGTGAGCGCCGCCGGTGATGCTCACTTCGCGCCGTCCCTCCTCGGTGTAGAGGTAAACGCCGTCCGGCGACTGGCGGACGTCACCCTTTTCGCAGGTCACGATGTTCAAGCCGAAGAAGGGCTGATGGCGCTCGCTGCCCTTAGTGCCGGAGGCGCCGCCATGGAACCACTCCCCAACATGGGCGCCGCCGTAACGCCAGGATTCCAGCAGCTGCTCCATGCGGCGGCCGCGATCGGGGCCGGTGCCGATGTCCTTGAAGAAGCCGTGGGCCTGGACAAACGACTGTGGATCGACGATGCCGCCACCCTCGCCAATGCCCCACACGAGCTCAGCGGTGTCCAGATACGCGTAGCCATTGAACACCAGGGCCGCGGCCACGCCGTTCTCGAACTCCAGGAAGCACACGTAGTGGCCTTCAGCCGGGCGCTCCGGTGGTTCGCCACGACTGAGGTCGGCGGCGCCGGCCGTGGCCCGCACGCTTCGCACCTTGCCGCCGCCCAGCAAGCGTACTATGTCTACCTGGTGCTGGCCCTGGTTCAGCACCACACCCCGGCTCATCGCCACGTCGTGGTCGGAGAACGGCCGGTAGATGAAGTTCTTGTAGTAGGAGCTGTTGATCATCAGCGGTGCGCCGAGCTCGCCGCTGCGTACGATCTCCGCCATCTTCTGTACCGGCGGGTCGAAGCTATGGGTGTGGCCGCACAGCAGCTTGACGTTGTTGGCGTCGGCGGCGGCGTTCATGGCCTCGCACTCGTCGATCGACAGCGCCATGGGCTTCTCGACGATGACGTGCTTCTTGTTATTCAGGGCGACGATCGTGTGCTGGGCGTGGAATTCGTGCGGCGTGGCAACGTATACCGCGTCCACATTGGGGCTCTGGCACATGTCTTCGATGCTGGTGAAGGTATCGCCGCCGAACTCATCGTGAAACTGCTCGAGTGCGTGCTTGCGGACGTCGGCCCCGGCCGCCAGCTTGATGAACGGCAGCTCCGCGATCTCGGGGATCACGCGGCCGGCTCCCATACCCAGGCCAGCGACGCCCAGCCTCAGTACATCTGGCATGTCCCCTCCTGCAACTGCGCTACTTGAAAACCTCCGCGGCGATCTTGTTCGCCTGAAGGCGCAGCGGGGCGAAATCCTCACCCTGCGTGTTGACCGTTTCGACCCCCTGTGGCACTTGCGTGTTGGGATCCGTCACCGGCACGTCGAGCCGGCGGCTGTTCAGCTTGGCGGCTTGCGCCAGCACGGTTCCAGCTTCGCGGCCCAGCAGCCAGTTCAGCATCACCTTGCGAGCGTTAGGATGTGGTGGACGGTTGACGGCCACCAGCGCGTGGGCCCCCGGCGAATTAAGCGTGATGGGGTAGCGTACGCTCTTGACGTTCAGCCCCACGCCTTCCTGCCGCAGAATCTCGAGCCCCCGATTGCGGACCAATCCCAAGCCAATAGGCTTGGTACCGCGCACCACCCATTCGGCCATCTGTCGCTCGTCCGTTGAGACCACGACTTGCTGGTTAGTCCATAGGTCGCGCAGCTTCTGCTCGCCGTAGATCTTCAGGATGACCGCCGCGGCATTCACGCCCGATCCCGATTGACGCGCGTCCTGCCATACGAACTTGCCTTTCCAATCCGGCTTCCACAGGTCATCGAAGGTGGCCAGGGCCGACTCGGTGATGAGGTCGCGATTGACGAATGCGCCGTCCGAGTTGGTAGCGGCCAGGTTCATCGCGTACTTCTTGGCCGAATCGCCGAAGCCGGCGTCAAAGCCGCCCAGCCAATTTCGGTCCTCCAGGGCTTCGGGCAGCACGACCTCCGGCTTGATCGGATCGAGTATGCCTTCATGGGCCAGGCGGTAGACGTCGATGTCGGTGCCACCCACCCATACATCCCAGGCGTACTCACCGGCCGCGCGCTCTTTGGCGATACGGGCGGTGAAATCGGCAGCATGGATGTTGGTAATTTCCACCTTGATGCCGGGATAAGCCTTCTCGAACGCAGCTGAGATCGCCGGTTGGTACTGCGGCCCCGGCGGAACGCCGAGCACGACCTTGCCTTCCTGCTTGGCGGCGGCGACCACCTTCTCCCATTCCGGCCCCCCTTGAACGGCCGCGGATGCCGCCACCGAACTGCTGGCGGGAGCCGCGGCAGATCCGCCCGCTGCTGAGCCGCCGCATGCCGCCAGACCCAGCGTCAGGGACAGAGCCAGGCACAGCTGCGGGAGCGAACTTGTTCTCATGGCACTTCCTTTAGGGCGCAAGCGCAATCACGTCAAGAGCGAAATGCGCGTTGCCGCGCTCTGAGGCATTCGCGTCGGCTACCCGAATGGCAATTCGGGCGGGCGGATCCTCGGGAAAGTACTCCATCCACACCTCGTGGAAGGCCGCCCGGTACTTCAGTTCATGAAGGTACAGCGTCACCTTCACCACGTGCTTCAAGGTCGCGCCCGCGGCCTCGAGCAGACTTTTGAGGTTTTCCAGCGCCTGGCGCGCCTGCACGCTGGTATCGTCGCTCCACTGGCCCGTCGCCGGATCGTTGCCGCGAATAGCCGAAAAGAACAGGAAGCCACCGGCCTTGATCCCCGGCACCATGCCCTTGCCATGCCTTGGGCCGCCGGGTGGCGACGTAAGGACTTCTCGCTCCACGGCGGACATTGTGCGGTCCGCCCGAAATGCCGTCAAGTTTTGACAGCCCCCTCCAGGCTCAGGTAGGATGCGGGGCCATGCCGCACGAATCTTTAGGTGATTTCATTCGCGCTGCCGATGAGGTTGGCGAGGCGCGATTTGTGGATGACGCCGATCTCAAGCTGGAGGTGGGCTGCCTCACCGAGCTGGTCGCGGAGCAGAAGGGTCCGCTGCTTGTTTTCGACAAGTTCGCCGGATTCCCACCCGGCTACCGGATCTCCTCGAACACACTCAAGAGCCCGCGCCGCTTCGCGCTGGCTATGGACTTTCCGCTCGACGCCCATCCCATCGAGCTAGTGCGGCTGTGGCGCGAGCGGCGCAGAGCCCTGCAGTCGCCCCTGCCGCCTCGGGTCGTCGCCGATGGCCCAGTTCTCGAGTGTGTCCAGTCCGGCCCGGAAGTCGATCTGGAAGTGTTCCCCACACCACGCTGGCACGACGGCGACGGGGGCCGCTACATCGGCACCGGCGACATGGTGGTGACCCGCGATCCAGACTCGGGCTGGGTGAACTTGGGCACGTACCGAGGCATGATCCAGGACCACGATCGCATCAGCCTCTGGATCATCGAAGCCAAGCATGGGCGCATGCTGGCCGAACGATACTGGCAGCGTGGTCAGGCGGCGCCGGTGGCGGTGGTGCTGGGCTGCGATCCACTGACCTGGATGTCGGCCTCGATGGCGCCACCATTCGGCACGTCCGAGTACGATTATGCGGGAGCCTACCGCGGCGCGCCAGTAGACGTGGTCGAGCTGCCGCTCACAAGCCTGCCAGTGCCGGCAACCTCCGAGATTGTGCTCGAGGGCGAGATCCCGCCGCTCAGCGAGGAGTCGGTGCACGAGGGGCCATTCGGCGAGTGGCCCGGCTATTACTCGCACGAAGGCGCGGAGTGCGTGATGCGCATCAAGGCCATCTACCACCGTCGCAGCCCAATCATGCTGGGCAGTCCGCCGCTCCGGCCCATAGGCTATGCCGGCAACAGCGGTGTGCCGAGCTTCACGGTGCAGCTCTGGGAACACCTGGAGCGCGGAGGGATCACCGACGTAACCGGGGTCTGGGGTTTCGGCAACACGCTCATGATGGTGGTTTCGCTGAAGCAGCGCTACGCCGGACATGCCAAGCAGGCGCTGCTGTCCATGGCTGGCTACCGCAGCGGAGCCAGCATGTACCGCTACTATGTCGTCGTCGACGACGATATCGATCCCTCCAACCTGGAAGAAGTCGTCTGGGCGATGTCCACCCGGGTGGACCCGGGCAGCTCGGTGGAGATCATTCACGATGCCTGGACGTCCGACCTCGATCCGCGCCTCAGCCCCGACCAGCGCGCCCAAGGGCAGCTGACCATGGGACGGCTGTTAATCGACGCCTGCCGGCCGTTTGCCTGGCGGGATCACTTCCCGCGCACGAACATCTTCGGCGCCGCCGAACGCCGGCAGGTCTCGGAGAAGTGGCGCGACCTACTGGAGAACCTTCACACCGGGAACAAGACGACAGCTTTGCTCGAGTTGAAGATGTAGGTTTCCGAGTAGGCCAGGACTTCGGCCTTACGGCCCTCCATGGCCCCGGCCAGGCATACCCAGTTCAGGATCTCGTGCTGGCCGGAATTGCGTATCTCCTCCGGATTCAAGTCACGCCAGAGCCGCAGCTTGCCCTGCTGGATCTCTTCATAGCGCTGCCGGTCGGCCTCGACGTCAGGATGAAGAAATGCGTGCTTCCTGGTCAGGAAGGCGTGGGACCAACTCGAGGAGCCGATGACGGCAACGCGGTAGGGACTGTCCGCCAAGATCTGGGCCACGCTGCGTCCGAGGTCGTAGCAGCGCCAGGGCGGGGGCGAGGGCGGCGCCTGGAACGGCACCTTATGCCGTGCGTTCGACCACAGATCCGGACCGTAGCAGTTGACGTGGAAGGGGACCACCGGGTAATCGAAGCCGCGGCGGTCGTAGTCGAGATAGAGGATGGTGCGCACAAAAGCGTGATTGGCGCTCTCGGCGTGGTGAAAACCGAACGAGCAGGCCACGTCAAAGCCGGATTTGACCAGCTTGTTCGCTAGCAGGGTGGCCGCTTCGGGGTGTCCCGGCATCGGCACCGTCATATCGAACGGCTGGCCCCAGACATTGTCCGGCTTGCGCATCACCGCGCTGGGCTTGAATGGTTTGGTGTCGAAGCACTCCATCGCATAGATCGCAAACGGCGGCACCAGGTCCTCGTGGAAGTTCTCGTACTGGTCGTCGCCCCAAATGAGCACAAAATCGGGCTTGAATTCGTCCAAGGCTTGCCGTGCTTTGCGGAAGCCATCAACCAGCACCGCCCGGTGCTTCTGGGCAGCCGCCAAGCCCTCGTCGTCACCCCACTCCTCGCGCATGGCGGCCGGCCAGTTCCGCATGTCCTTCTGCTCGGGCGGCGTCGTCTCGCGCTCCAGGTGGCGGCGCAGGATGTCGGCCATGGTCTCGTCCAGGAATTGCAGATGGGGGGCGTGGGTACACCCTATGCCCAAGATCTCAGCCATGACTCAACCTCCTGCTGTTTGGCTTAGGACCTGAAAAAGTCGACCATCAGCTGGCCAACCTGCTGTGGCTGATCATTTTGCACCTGGTGGCCAGCGTTGCCGATGTACTTGAACGGGATATTCGGCAGCACCTTCTGGAGCTGCTGGCCGAGCTCCGGCGGGGCAAAGTTGTCGTTCTCGCCCCAGATGAACTTTGTGGGCAGCTGGAGCTTGGGCAGCATGTGGGTCATGTCGAACTTCAACTTCAGGTTCGGGTCCTGAGTGAGCCGCCTTTGGCCCTGTTCGAACACCTCGCGGGCCTCCCGAGCGCCCGGCCGGTTGGCAGCGTTGTTCCGCAGATCGACGAGCTCGTCGGTGATCTGCGACTTGTCCCAAACGATCACTTCCAGCAGCCGGCGCATGGCCTCGCGGCTGCCGTCATAAGCACGGAGAACGCGCATGCCCTCACTGTCGGGCGGCTTGACGCCCATAGCCGCGGCGATGGTCGCGCTGGCGACCAGGAACAGCTTGTTGACGCGATCGGGATGCTCCAGCGCGTACTTG
>DATGVV010000521.1:0-4708 GCA_035299885.1 Chloroflexota bacterium
TCAAGGCTTACGCTACGCTCGAGCTCGGCGGCATTATCTGGGCCTACATGGGCCCCCAAGAGAAGCTGCCGCCGCCGCCGAAGTTCGACTGGACCCAGGTCCCCGACACGCACCGCCAAGTTACGAAGACCTGGGAAGAGTGCAACTGGCTGCAGGCCCTGGAAGGCGGTCTCGATACCGCGCATGTTTCCTACCTGCACTTTGGTGGTCTCTACAACGCTGCCAGCGCGCTCTCGCCGGATCATGCCGCCGCGATGTGGGCCCGCTCGCGCTCGCCCGACCTGGAAGTGGACGTGACCGACTACGGTTACCACTATGCCGGCATCAGGCCGCTCGAAGCCATGGGCACTTGGGTGCGCGGCTACCACTACGTGATGCCCTGGACGCAGATTCGGCCGGCCCAGCTTCAAGGCTCGCGCGGACAGGTCGAGGAGTCCAGCGAGTGGAAGCCGCTCATTGCCGGGCACTACTGGGTACCCATGGACGACGAAAACTGCATAGTCTGGAACTGGCACTACACCTTCGGCCCGGAAGCGCTGTCAGACGACGAGCGGCGCGACGAGAGCGCCGGCCCGGAGAACGTCTATGAGGATCGGGGCTTTCGCAAGAAGCGCAACCGAGACAACGATTGGTTGATCGATCGCGACGCGCAAAAGACGAGGAGCTTCACCGGGATCCGCGGCATCAACACGCAGGACCATGCCATCCAGGAAAGCATGGGGCCGATCGTGGACCGGACCACGGAGCACCTCGGCACCGTGGACAAGGCCATCATCGCCACGCGCCGTCTGCTGCTCCAAGCCGTCAAGACGGTGGAGGCAGGTGGCGACCCCCCCGGAGTCGCCCCAGCCTATTACACCGTTCGCGCCATCGAAAAGGTCATTAGGCCAGGCGCGGATTGGCGCGCGGAGCTCTTGCCAAATATGCACCCGGAGCCCGACTTAACCGTGGCCAGGTAGACGGTACGGCTTCACCCGAAGCGGCCGGCACGTTTGTCGATGCGCTGGGGTAGTTTAGGCGTCCCGGCTGGTCTGCTCGGCAGCGAGGTCACTCGGCCGCGGCGGCGACATACCGTACGGCGGGTATGTCGGTCTTGATTGGTTGCCAAGTGTCGCCACCGTCGCGGGACAGCAACACCGATCCCGACCCGCCCTTGCCCGAGGCATGGCCGCGCGAAACCTCGCCCACGCCGGCAAAGATCGCATTCCTCTCGTGCGGGTGCAAGCACAGGGACCAGATCATGGGATCCATCTCGTCGTCGAGGCCCTGACCTGCCCCAACGCGATGCCACGAATGGGCGCAATCGCCGCTACGGAACAGCGCCGAGCGCGAGCCAGTCACGCTGCTGTCCCACTCGTCCTTGCCCTTGGTAGCTTGCCATACGCCAGGCGAGCCGTCGGCTGTGGCCATGACCATGGTGGCGTCGCCCCCGTTGACTGTCGGCAAGAAGACGATGTCATGGAAGTAGTTGCGACTGCAGCCGTTTTCCGCCCGGGTCCAGCCGTTGCGCGGATCATCGGTGGTGTAGAAGCCGCGCGCCGAGGCGACAAAGAACCGGTCGAAGCGATGCGGCAAGCTGGCCACCGTATGGATGTCCAGGTAGTCGATGCCTTCGCTCACATCTTCCCAGGTACGGCCCCGGTCGGCGCTGCGCGCGATGCCGCCATGCTCTATAGATAGGTAGAGCAGGTTGGGGTCATCCGGATGGATAAACATCTGGATGATGTGCCCCTCATGGGGTGGCAACGGAAAAGTCCATTCCTGCCGGCGATGGCGGAAGCCGGGGTTCTGGTTGTTCAGAATCGACGGGCCGTCGCCATCGCCCAATTTCCGGCGGGTGTCTTCCGGCAGGCGCTGAAGAGAGATGATCTCCTCCCAGCTGTCGCCGCCGTCCTCGCTGCGATACAGGTGCACCGGCTCGGTGCCGGCATAGACGACACGATCGTCGGTCGGATCGACGGCGACCGAGCGGATGTCTCCGTCCAAGACTTTGCGCCAGTGCGTTCCGGCATCATCGGTGCGGTACAGGCCATCATGGGTGACCCCCACAAAGGCGCGTTCCGAGCGCCGGGGACAGCTTGCCTCGGAATCGATGATTGCGCCCGAAAAGGCCTCGGATACCAGCTCGCAGCCGCCGTTCCGCAAGCTCAAAACCAGCACGCCCTCGTGCGTTCCCGCGTAGACACGAACTCCGTCAGCCATTCAAGAACCTCCGGCGGGATTATATGCCTGGGACCCGGAGCTGCGCTTAGAGAATGCACAAGTCAAGGAAAGCAGTGAGGTCGTGCCGCATGAAGTCGCGTATCCGCTATCTGGCGATTGTCACCGAGCAGCCGCGTGCGCTGTCCCAGTTCTATGGCGCGTATTTTGGTACGAGTGAGCTGGGCACGTTGTCGGCGGGCGACATCTCGTTCACCGAGGGAGCCTTCAACCTGACGTTCCTCAAGCCCGGGCTGGGGGAGGTGGGCCTCAGCCACATTGGCCTGGCGGTGCGGGACATCGGCGAAGTCAAGGCTCGGTTGAGGGAGCACGCGCCTGCGACCAAGCTCGTGCCTGCCAACGGAGCGGCCTCCCGAGGCGAATACACCGTGGTCGATGCCAAACGGCAATCACATTGGCGTCCGGGTCGGCCAAGTTTGGGGCCAGGACGGCTGACGCCGGAGCTCGTGAATCAGCCTACCAGTTCAGCCGGGCCGCGGCTTGCTCGGGCGTATCGTGAGCTTCGAACCAAGAGTAACCCAGAGGATGCTGCCAGCCGCACTCACGGCACGTCCGCAGCTGCAGATCGGCATTGAACTCCAGGGTAGCTTTCTCCTCAGCCAGCCAGAAGCCAGGCAAGCCAACACGTCCGGTCTCGATCTCGCCCATATAGAGCGGGGTCAGGCACCGCATGCAGTACCACGCGAACCTATCTTTGCGGCCGGCTTGGGGAAAGCCCTCCAACAGCATCGTCGCCCGGCGGCCATCCTCCAGCTGCAGGCGGATCGACATCTCCTGCTCGTCATTGATGTGCCAATAGCCGAACCCGTGCTCGACGTGGTGAGGCACGCGCGGTGGCGTGATGTTGACGTCGGCATAGGGTGTAGGTACGATGCGGCCGTCCGCGATCTTGAGTGTGCGGCCAAAGGCCTTACGGCCGGAGCCTTTGCCAGGCTTGTGATAGCGCAGGCCCACGATCATGTCCCCCACGGGGTAGAAGCTGCCGTATCGCAGCTCCGCCTCGTTGCTCAGCAGCTCGACGGCGGCCAGCGCGGCCGGCAGATTGAGACATTGGCGCATCAGCGCGTAGCTTTCCTTGCTCAGGACAGCCATCGGATGTAACGCTCCTGTTGGGAATACTAGACGCTGATCAGCTCGTGCGCTCGCGTGCCGAGCCGCTCCGCGCCGCGGTCGCGGACGACGACCGAGTCGCCCCAGGTCACCTCCCGGCAGTGCCGCTCGTCGTAGTTGGCCGTGTCCGCGGGATAGGCGTAGGGCTTGAGGATGAACACCGTTTTGGCGCGGATGGGCTCGTCTCGAACGTGCGCGTGCGTATCGGTGGGAATAAGCATCGGGCCATCGTGGCCGAGGCCGCGGCCGTGGAGCAGGAACTCGATCTCGTACTTCGTCCCCTTGGCCACGCGGCGTGTGCCCTCCTCCACCTCGCCCCAAGTCGCACCCGGCCGCATCAGCTCGCAGGCTCGCTCGAAGGCGGCTTTGCCCAGCTCGAACAGATCCTTGGCGAGGCTCGGCGCCGGGCCGCCGCACACGGGCTGGTCGATCTGGCAGGTATAGCCCTGCACCATGGGCTCGATCTCGTTGTTCACGAACCAGCCGGTTTGCATTGTGCCGGGCGGCGGGCCGACGACGCGTGGCTTGGGCTCACCCCACAAGCCGCCCACCCAAGCGACGTGCGCCGACTCGGCACCCAGGCGCAGCTGCTCGTACATCATCCGGGCATACACCTCGGCTTCGGAGACGCCTGGCCGGGCATGCCAGGCTAGAGCCCGGGCGGACGCCTCTGCAATCTCTACCGAGCGTCGGATGGCTTCAATCTCCTCCTCGCCTTTGACGTAACGCGCCTCGCTGAGGATGGGCGTGCCATCGACCACGCTGGTCTGAGGCAAGGTCTCGCGAACGCGCATTACCGACGTGTAGTTGGCGTAGCCCTCGGGCTGCCGCACCAGTGTATAGCGGCCGCCCGTCAGCCCGGTGACGGCGACGCAGCTGACTCCATCGCCCAGCTCCTTGAGGACGCCAGCGACCGCCTCGCCGTAGGGCACGGCCGTAGTACCGGTGCTGGTTGCGGGTCGCAATTGCTGGATCCAGGCGCCAGGCGGGGCCTGCGTCTCCAACCGGGCCGACACCAGAATGGGATCGTCTTCCAGCGGGAAAATGACGGCTCCCGGACGGTTGGCCAGGTACAGCGCATCGCCCGGCATCCATTGCGGAAAGGCGACAAGCACTTGAACTCCGCGCTCGGCCATCAGCTTCCGAACTCGTTCCCAGCGGCGGTTGCGCTCCTCGATCGAGAAGGCCACGAGGCTCATGATATTGTCTAGCTTACTTGCTGCCTAGCCAGGGAATCACCTAGTGCCGGTCGTACACGTCGTCAACCGTGGGCTCAAGTACAAGGTCGCCCGCGGCGCGACCATCCTAAAGGCCGCCCAGAACAGCGAGGCAGACTGGCACTGGCTGTGTGGCGGCCAGGCGCTGTGCGGGACTTGCG
>DATGVV010000522.1:0-10222 GCA_035299885.1 Chloroflexota bacterium
CAGCTTCTGGGCTTCCTGCTTGATGGCCGTGGCGATGGCCGCCTGGCGCTGGATGGCCGTCTTGCCGGGGTTGGGGATGGCGATGAGCGCCGCGGTCACGATAATCGCCGCGGTCAGCAGCTTGCCTTCACGACCCGGCACGCGAGGTGAGAACGAGCGCCAGGGTTCGATGCGGCGGATGTGCCACATGGCATCCTGCACCTGCGCCTGCGCGAGCGTGCCGCTGCTGTCGCGGCGCTGCAGCTCGAGGGCAGTGGTTAAGCGCTCCTTGAGGGATAGCCGTTGGTCGGTCCGGGCGGCGATGATTTGCGGGGTATAGCGCTGGAACAAGCCGAACAACAGGCCGATCAGAGCCAGCCCGCCGGCCACGGCGCCCAGCAGCCAAGGTTCGGGCGTGAATGGCTTGTAGCGGGCCAGCAGCAGCATCGCGACATCCGCGACCAGGCCCGCGCTGGCGCCGCGTAAGGACCAGACAATCCCCGCTTGCAGCTTGAACAAGCTGCCGATCTCGGCCAGCTTGCCCATGAACTCGGCTTCTTGGCGCAGGTGGCCGATCACGTTAAATCCACCTTCGCAGCGGATTGATGGCCCGGCTGGCGGCCACCAGCATCAGGACGCCGAGCACGAGATAGGCGATCGTGGTCACCCACCACAGCGGGTAATGGCTCAGGTTCCACCACTCGCCAGCCACACGCGTGCCTGGCTCGCGAAAGAACTGGCTGACGATGCTGTTGAGCTGGGAGTTGCTCTGGGTCATGGCTGACACGACGGCAGCCAGCGGGCTGAAGTACAGCGCGTACTTCATGCTCACAGCCTTGCTCAAGGGGCTGGCGGCCAGATAGACCGCGTATGAGCCCAGGGTAAGGGCCAGCACGACGCTGTACGTCACGAGCGAGGCCAGCAGCCCGTTGCGGGCGAGGGCTGACACGAACACGCCCAGCGCGGCGAAGGCGAACGCGGTGACGAGCACGACCACGAGTACCGACACGAGCTGGTTGGCAGCGACCCCGCCGAACATGGCCACCAATGTGAACAGGGGGACGCCCGTGGCCGCCACCAGGACAATGTAGCTCAGCGATGCCAGCAGTTTGCCGGTAACGATCGACAGCGCGCTGAGTGGCGTGCTCAGGATGAGCGGCAGGGTGCGCATCTCGCGCTCGCGGGCTATCGATCCGCTGGTAGCTGCCGGCACGATCAGGGCTATGATCACGACCGCCCACAGGGCCATAACCAGCAAGAAGATAGGGCCGCGCTGGGAGATCAGGATGCGATCGATCGGCGGCGCCTGTGGAGGCGCGCCCACTGGCGCTACTCCGCCAGGGATGGCGACCGGGCGGATGACGTTGGTGATAGCCCAGAAGGTGCCCAGCGTGAAGCCGCCGAAGGCCAGGATAATCGAGGTGAGCAGCAGGTAAGCCGAGCCGGCGCGCATCCGCATGCGCATGTCCTGGACGAGCACCGGGGCAACGCTCATGGCTTGTACTGGTCCGGCGACACAGGCGTGGGCGGGGCCGATGCCAGAAACTCGTGCAGAGGCTGGGACACCGGCGCAAACTGGGCGACTTTGACGCCGGCGCTCACGAGCTGCTGGACCAGCTCAGCCTGAGCCGATCGGCCGCTCTTGTAGGTGAACGTCAGGGCCATGTGCGACAGCTCCAGCTCGCTTACCTGCGGCGTCTGGCTCAGCAGCCGGTGGGCCAGCTCTGGCTCGTCGACCACCACCAGCCGCAGCCGCTGAGTGGCCTCCAGCTCGCGGATGAGCTGCGGCACGGTGCCGACTGACGTCAGCTGGCCGGCTGCCATGAGGCCGATCCGGTCACATACGTCAACCAGGTCCGAAAGGGCATGGCTGGCGATGACCAGCACCTTGCCCATCGTGGCCAGCTCGCGGAAGACTTCGAGCATCTCGGACCGGCTCTCAGCGTCGAGACCGGCCAAGGGCTCGTCCAGCAGCAGCAGGTGAGGCTCATTGACCAGCGCGCGGGCAATCATCAGCTTTTGCTGCTGCCCGCGAGACAGCGATTTGCAGTAGGCGAACCGGAAATCGAACAGATCGACCAGCTTCAGCAGCTCGGCGATGGCGGCTGCGCGAGTGCGAGTTGGCAGGCCGTGGCAGCGCGCGAAGAAGGCCAGGTACTCCCATACTTTCGTGTCGTCGTAGAGGCTGAACACGTCCGGCACGTAGCCCACCCGCTGCCGTACCTGGCCGGCCTTGCGGAGTACGTCCAGCCCGTCCACGATGATCCGCCCCTTGGTGGGCCGGAGGACCGTGGCCAGCATGCGCACAAGCGTGCTCTTGCCAGCCCCGTTGGGGCCAACCAGACCGAAAACGGAGCCGGAGTCCACGTCGAAGGACACGTCCAGCACGGCGTTCGTCCGGCCGAATCGTTTGGACAGGTGGCTGACTTCGAGGTAGCTCAGGCTAGCAGCCCCCGGCGGCGGTCATTTCGGGCGAGCCGAGCATCAGCGCAGCTGGCCTTCGTCAGTCAGGTCGAGGCTGAACTGCAAGCTGCTGGTAGGCTGCTGGGTCGGAGGCTTATAGGTGTAGCGCAGGCGCAAGCTGTTCGTCGCCGAGATATACGGAGCGGCATCCGGGATGGCGTTGTCGCCCCAAGCGAAGTCCTGGGCGTCCCAATCCGAGGACTGCCAGTTGTACAGGAACATCTGGCCCAGCGACGAGCCAGGCAAGGCAAGCTGGTTGAAGCGCGGGCTGCCGGCGTAGCGGCCGTTCATGTGCAGCATCAGCTTGTTGGGCTGCATGTCGCCGGCGTTCACGGGCAGCGTGAACTCGAGCGCGATGGAGCCCGCGGCGTTGAGCTCATACTGGCAAGCCCGCTGGAAATTGGTCGAAAAGGTGCCAATCTGCTTCGTTTCGACCAGTGACGGTGGGATGACCAGCGGCACGCCGCGCGGGAACTGCAGCGGCAGCGATGAGATGTACAGGTTGGTTTCGCGGACGCTTGGATGGAGCCCGTTCAGCTGCAGCTGCAGGGGCGATTTCTCCAGCCAGCCCAGCAGCGTCAGGCCACTCAGCCCGGCGGGTTGGCTGTTGGACGTCGAGCCCAGGAAGGAGTCCAAGACGTTCTCACGCGTGGTGTCTTGGCCTTTGCTGGCGCTGGCCAGAGCGGACTTGACCTTTTGCGCGTCGGGACCCATGGAGCAGGCGTTGGGCGTGAACTTGAAATCGACGGTCTTGCGCTCACCGGATTGCATATGGCCGACCATCTGGACGTCGCTGCCGATGGCCAGCAGCACGTCGTCAACTGCCTGACCGGTGTGATTCACCAGCGCGCCACTGATGGCGTCGTCCTTGACCTTGAGATCGGCGTCGATCTTGCCCGGCAGCCGCAGCTGGCTGTCCGCCAGCAAGGTGCCGGTGTTGGACACCTCGAGCGGCAGAGCGATCTTGCTGGCGGTGTCGCCCTCGATCACCTTTAGCTGCCAGCCGCTGGCGGAATTGTCGGGCGTGGGGGTGTTGACCGGCCGAGCGTAGCTGGTAACCGAGGCGTTGCCCGGCACGAGCAGCGTGTAGTCGCCCTTGCGGGGGCTGTACAGGGACACGTAGCTGCGGACTTTGGCCTCGACGGAGTTGCCTTCGGAGCGGACCAGGGAGATCTCGTTGAGCACCAGGTCGCTGCCCTGCTGCTGGTGGGCAATGCGATAGGTGATGAACGCGCCGCCCACGACAAAGGCCGGAATGGTGAGCCAGCCCAGCGCCTTGGCTCCCGTGAAGCGCAGCACCAGGTAGTTCAGCGGACCGGCCACCAGAGCGTACAGGCCAATGAAGATAAACAGCCAGCGCATGGGCGGCGGGGGCACATCATTCACATTGAAGATGGCCTGGCGCGGCGGCGAGGCCCAGCTCTGGACCGTGCCAAAGCCGCCATACGGGTTGAAGAAGGCGAAGACGGCCAGCGGCGTGCTGTTGTAGGCCAGCATGTACTTCCACAGCGCCGCGTTGCCGCTCCAGGTCGACAGTGGCTCGGCAGTGGGATCGGCTGCCAGGTACAGGACGGTGCCCTTGCCGCGACGTGAGCCTACCAGGAGCGGCACGCCGCTCTCCTGGGCGACGACCTGGCCGCTCTGGAGCTTGCCGGCGGAGACCAGCCAGGGCCCTTCACCCTTCATTGGCTGGTGGGCGAAATCGGCCAGAGATTGGAGCGACGGAATGGACCGGACACCGGTCACCTCGACCGGCAGCAGCTCCTTGGGCAGCGGCTGCAGCGTCTTCTGCCAGCCCGATCCGCCGCCGAGGATCAGCAGTCCGCCGTCTTCCACCCAGCCCAGGATGGCGCTCTTTTGGTCGTCTGTGAGGCCGGTGAGCGAGATGTTGTTCAGGATGAGGCAGTCGAGCGAAGACAGCGCGTGCTGCCTACTGGGCAGGTCCTCGGGCTTGAGGGCCACGACGAACGGCTTCTTGCCCTGGCGGCCCGGCAGATCGAGGTTCTTCAGCTGCTGAAAGAAGTCCTGGTTGCGTGAGAGGGTGCCGCACAGCACCTCGCTGCCGCTCAAAGCCTGCAGGTTGCCAGTCTGCTGGACCAGCAAACCCTGATCGGTCACCAGCTTGACCGTGAGCTCCTTGGTGGGAAAGGGCAGGAAGACGTCCAGCAGGTACTGCTTGCGCGAGTGGCTGGGCAGCGTGGCGGGCACGCTGTAGACGGTGGGCGGGCGGAAATTAAACGTGCGCGCCCGGTTGCCGCCGCTGCTGTCGTCGACCTGGATCTGGAGCTCGCCGCTGATGCTGCTGCCCTCGTTGCTTACCTGCACGGCCACGGGCAGCCAATCGCCAATCTTGGCCAGGCCATTGAACCCGGCGCGGACGGCGATGGTGGGCGCGATGGGGCCCGAAGCGGCCTCGTCGGAGGGCAGCAGCTGGGCGTCGTCGCTCTGGGCGTTGGCCAGGCTGGTGGCTGCCAGGAAGCTGGCGGCTGCGAGCATGGCGGCCGCGAAGCGTAGCCGCGCGCGAGGGCTGAGCGAAGAACCTATCGACGCCAGCACATATCTCATTGGAACCCTCTAGTTCGCGCGCCTAGAAAGGGCAGTCTACCATGCAGCCGACAAAAGTGCACGCTTTCTTGTCGCCCGGCCAACCGCATTTCTTATGCCCTGGTAGTTGAGCGCGAGTTACTCGTGCGCTGAGCTGCTCAGGCGAGCAGACGGTAGAGCACCCAGCCGACGAGCGCTATCACTGCGATAGCAAGCAGCACTTGGAGGGGGTTCGAGAAGTCAATGGGGGGCGCTCCGCCCCCGCTGGCGGCGGCTATGGCCTACACCTCCGTGGGAAAGCCACTTTCAATCCAGGCCTTGGTGCCGCCTTCCATGTTGTAAATGTCGGTTGCGCCAATGGCGGCCGCCATCTCCGCCGCGACGGCGCTGCGCTGGCCGACGCCACATACGAAGATGGTCTTCTGGTCGGGCCGGATATGCTCCTGCGGCTTCGCCAGGATCTGCCCCAACGGGATCAGCTCGGCGTCGGGCACGTGGCCCGATGCGTACTCGTTTGGCTCTCGCACGTCGACGATGCGGACGCCGCCTGCTTCCATCATCTGCCGCGCCGTAGTGACGTCGATGCGCTTAAAGGGCTCCTGCTCCTCCTCCACGAGTGCGCTCCTTTGGATCCTTGAGATATCACGTACATGCTATCGCAGCCCGGATACCAAAGCCCGCGAACACTATGC
The DNA here is from genome assembly GCA_035299885.1 of Chloroflexota bacterium. Taxonomy (GTDB): domain Bacteria; phylum Chloroflexota; class JAJPGV01; order JAJPGV01; family JAJPGV01; genus DATGVV01. The sequence continues at coordinate 5,679 of DATGVV010000522.1, forward strand.
TCTAGCGGTGGGGGCTCCTGGCTGGTTGGTGCGCAACTATGGGCCGCGCTGCACGCTCGTGTGCGCAGCTTCCGTGCTGCGTTCGCTGGGCGCAGCCGTGGACGCGCCGCTGGTCGACACCATCGCCGACTGCACCGGCTTCCGGGAGACTTCCGGACCACCCGTGCTGGCCTATCTGGGCGGTCACTCGGCGCTCGACCGCGGCATCGAGCGCGCGGCGCGGTTAGCCGGCGTGGACGTGCGTTCCCGAACGCGGTTCGTGGTCCGCTGGCGAGATGTGGTGGCGTCTCTCGAGATGGCAGTGCCCGTAGTGCTCAACTGCTACCGCGCTCCGAGCCGGCAATGGAGCCACTCGGTGCTGGCCGTGGACTACGCCGCATCGCCTCGGCGGCTGCTGACGGTCGACCCCAACGACGGCCTGCAGCGATGGCTCAACTGGCTGCGGCCGACTACCGGCTGGATCTGCACGGCAACGTTTATCGTTCCTCTCCCACCGCGGTGGGAGAGGCTAGGTGAGGGCACCCCGGGCGCGGCTGAGGCTTCGGTCACTTGGTAGCCACGGAAGTTGGCAAAGACCGGCTGCAGCGAGACAGCGCCGCCGAGGCAGCCAGCAATCGCCTGCTGCTGCCGCTGGTATTCGTGGGCGGCTTCACATCGCTGGCGATCGAGCTGGCTGGGTCTCGCCTGCTGGCGCCCTATTTCGGCACCTCGCTGTACATCTGGGCGGTGCTGGTGGGCCTCGTCCTGCTGTATCTCACCGCAGGCTACTTTATCGGCGGCCGGCTGGGCGATCGGAAGCCCAGCCCGCGCGTGCTGTTTCAGCTGGCCGCTTGGGCCGCGTTCCTGACCGGCCTGATCCCGCTCATCGCACGGCCCATTCTGGGCTTCTCGTCGGTGGGCTTCGCCAACCTCGACGCGGGCGTGTTCCTGGGCTCGCTTTTTGGCGTGGTGCTGCTGTTCGCCGCGCCGATAACGCTGCTGGGCTGCATCTCGCCGTTCGCCATCCGGTTGGCGATGCGGGACGTGGCACGCGCGGGCAATACCGCGGGAGCCATCTACGCGCTATCGACCGTGGGCAGCATCCTGGGCACGATCGTGCCGGTGTTCGTGCTGGTGCCGAACGTGGGCACGCCCCGTACCTTCTACGTGCTGTCACTGGCGCTGCTGGGCTTGGCCGTGGCGGGCCTGTGGGGTTACCGGAATTGGTACTGCTGGCTGCTGCTGCCGGTGGCCTGCCTGGCCGTTCTGCCTGAGAGCGTGCTCCGGCCGGCGGCCTTCGGCAAGCTCATCTACGCCAGCGAGTCAGCGTACTACTACGTCCAGGTGGTCCAGCAGGACACCCCTAGCGGGCCTCAGAACAACCTGATCCTGGACGAGGGCCACGCGGTCCACTCGATCTACAACCCCGGCCAGCTGCTGACGGGCGGCCCGTGGGACTACTTTATGGTGGCGCCCTACTTCAATGCCGGCCAGCGGCCGGCTGACGTGCGCTCGGCGGCGATCATCGGCCTGGCCGCGGGTACCGTGGCGCGTGACCTCAGCACAGCTTATGGGCCGATCCCCATCGATGGGGTGGAGATCGATCCCAAGATCATCGAGGTCGGCCGCAAATACTTCGACATGAACGAGCCCAACCTGCATGCGATTGCCCAGGACGGGCGCTACTACATCACCACGACGCCGAAACGGTACGACCTGATCGGCATCGACGCCTACCGCCAGCCCTACATCCCCTTCCATTTGACGACGCGGCAGTTCTTTCAGCAGGTACACGATCACCTCACACCCACCGGCGTGGCCGTGATCAACGCCGGCCGCACGGAGACCGACTACCGCTTGGTGGACGTCATCGGCAGCACCATGAAGGCGGTGTTCCCCAGCGTGTACGTGATCGATCTGCCGAAGCCGCAGATCAACAGCATCATCGTGGGCACCAATCAGCCGACGCAGCTGGGCAGCTTCGCCGCGAATGCGGGCACGTTGACCGATCCGCTGCTGCAGCAGGTCGCCTCGACCGCCCTCACCCAGGGCCGCATCTGGGAAGTCACCTCTGCCCCGACGGTCTTCACCGACGACTGGGCCCCCGTGGAGAAGGTGATCGACGAGATCATCCTGGGCTATGCCCGATCCGGCACGGGCGAAATTCGCTAACTGCTCACCACAGGCTGACGGCGTTCTGGATGTGGCGCAGGCCGTCACCATCGATGGCGATCACGTCGATGCGCCAATCGCCCTCGTAATGGGCGTGCTGCACATAGGCGGCCGCCAACCTGGCCAGCTGGCGCTGCTTGCGCGGGCCCACCGACTCCTCCGGAAAACCGTAGTTTGCCGTCTCCAGCGTGCGCACTTCGATGAATACCAGCTCTTTGCCCGAGGTGGCGATGATGTCCAGCTCACCCGAGGCGTTACGCCAGTTTTGCTGGACGATCTTGTAGCCCTGCCGCCGGAGGTGCTCAGCCGCCCGTCGCTCGCCACTCTCACCAAGCTGGCGGCGCGCGTCCATGGGCGGGAATCTACCATAGAGAGGTCATGAGATCGCTGCGCGTGGCCACCGCCCAGAAGGACCAGGTGCTGGACATCACGTCCGAAGTGCAGAGCAGCCTGGAGGCAGAGGAGGGCGTCTGCACGGTGTTCGCGGCGCACACGACGTGCGCCGTGACCACGGCCGACCTCGATCCGGGCACCGACCAGGACATGCTGGAGGCGTTCCGCAAGCTGCTGCCGGCCATCCGCTACCGTCACCCGCACGATCCGGCACACACGCCCGATCACATCCTGGCGACGCTGATCGGCCCCGCGGTGTCCGTGCCGGTCCACAACGGACGGCTCGTGCTTGGCGTGTGGCAGCGCATCGTCCTCATCGAGCTGGATGGCCCACGAGAGCGAGACGTGCACGTGACGGTGCGTTAATCGGACTGGCCCTGGTCGTGTTGCACCGAGGCATCACCCTGCGAGGAGGCCTTCAGATGGTGGCGAAAGCCGGTGACCGCGCGTGGGAGACCGGAACGTCAAGTATCAGGTGGGTAATGGGAAGGTGCGGGTTCAGAAAGGCCACCCGGCTGCCCGAATGGGCACCATTCAGTAGCGCGCCGATACGGTGGACAAGAAGGGAGCGGAGTCAGCGAGTGGCGCCGACATATTCCATGAGTGTGGAGAAATCGTGCTCCCAGAAGATCGCGATCCCGCCGCGCTGTGCTTCTTCGAGGTTCTCGACTTTGAATACTCCGGCGAGCACCGCGGCCGGGATGACGCTCTCGCCGAAGCTGCGCTTCCAGACGGCTGCCTTGTCGCCGATCTCGTGGTTCAGCCGCTTGTAGGAGTTGACCTCGCTGTTCGATGCCTTGCATTCAATCAGCAGCAAGCGTTCGCGTAAACCAATCGTGAAATCGGCGCGCGTTCCACCCACCTTGGACTGCCTACAGAATTCGCCAGGCTGTAGGTAATCGCGAGGGCTCGGAATATCCCGAGCTTTGACTTTCGTGAAGTGGAGTGGCGGTCCCAGCAATGCGGACTCTACAGCTTGCTCCTGGCGGCGAGCCGCCGCGCTTCGTCGCCCGGTGACAGCTCTCTGTGCAGCTAGCAGGCCCGCAGTCCATCGTTGTGCAGACGCGACCTCTTCCCCCGTGGGCTTTCGTCCGCGTTTGTCGAATAGCCATGGAAATCTCTTGGGATCGAGACTGGACGTAATGACTTTGAGCATTTCGGCCAGGTACTCTGGGCCGGTCGCACTGCCAAACCCTGAGAGCGTCTTCAGGTCATCGTCACTCACAGGCGGGGCCGTCAGGTAGCGAGCGATCTCCCGCATGCCGGACCTGCTGTCCAAAATGTCAGTGGTGAGCGTAGCGAGATTATCAGTCTGCTCGAAGAGCCGCAGCACGCGGTCGAATGCGACATCGTAGAGCCTGAGGTATTCGGCCGTCCCTTCCTCAGCCCGGCTCTGTACGAATTGGTCGATTGCCTTCAGCCGATGGTCGGCTAACTCTTGGCGGTTCCATTGCTTTGGGAGCGGCCGGGCGTCAGCCGTTTTATGCTCCCAAGCTGGGGAATGCGACAGGTAGCGCTTCCATTTCCCGCGGTTCGAATTTCTCGAGCCCGCCTTGATAGGTTCTGCCCTGGCCACGGAAGCTATCCCGGACGCTGTTGAGATATGTGACGAGTGCCTTCAGCTCGTCCCACGTCATGTGTTTCTTGGGGTAGAGCCCATGGGCGATGTTGACTAGAGCCAGCCCGTCGGGATTCAGCGCAAAGACGGGTGCCTGGCGGGCCATGTACGACGCCACAATCGGCGGCGCCTCCTGACTGCCCATGTACCACCAGGGCCGTCGATGGCTTGAGATGTAGCGATTCGCGATGGCCCGAGGATCACCAACCGGCGCTTCCCCAAGGCGAAGATATGCGTCGAGCGCTGGGAATGCGCGGCGGTCTATATCCTTTGGCACCCGGAGCAGCACCTTACGTGCAGGACCATCCCGAATCACCCCATCAGACTCGAGGATTTCCCTCCCGTCGCTGATGACGGGTACGCACCACGGCAAGATGCCAAG
>DATGVV010000523.1:0-8963 GCA_035299885.1 Chloroflexota bacterium
ATGTGGACATCCACTCTCTATCGGCCCAGCAACTGCGAATAGTCATCGACGCCCAGCCGGTCAGCCAGGCAGCGCTCTCGGTTACGTCCACCGGCCTGTCCCTTACTACCACACCGGGAAGCGGGCTGCCGGACTTCCTGCGCCGGAAGTTGGCCGATCTTGAGCTCCCGGTTGAAGTCGCCACCGGACTGTTGACGCTGTGCAGCGCTGGGGCTTTGTTCAGAGCGATCGGCAGAGGTCGGCCGCCGATCCGCTATGGGAAATTGGCGGTCGGCGCCGCGGTGTCGGTGATGTACGCCGCGCCCTACCTCGTCGAGTGGGTGAGCCAGCACGCCTCTCTTGTGTTCATGCTTCCGGGAGACGATTGGCGTACTTACGAAGGGTACGCACGAGATATTCGTGAGCACTCCCTTCTCATGCTTCAGGGAGCGACCCCAGGACATGCCGTCCCCTTTTACTTCCAACCGCTGTACCCCTACTGGCTGGCGCTGCTGCACACACTGGCGGGAGAGTCGGTGCAGGCTGCCGTTCTGGCGCAGCAGCTGGCCATCGTAGTGGCGATCGTGCTGATTGCCACGACCCTCCCGGACCACCGCGGCTACTTGGCCGGCATGCTCTTTGTCTTTGCCACGGGAATCGTTGTCGAATGGTTTAGGCTGGGCACCTTTCTGCTTTCGGAAAACCTGCTGCTGCTGGTGTTCGCCGCCCTTCTGGCGGGGGTCGGCCAGCTGGAGCGAAGACCTGCCTATCTGCTGCTGGTGCTGATTGGCGCTCTTCTCGGCGTAGGAATCCTGACTCGCACAACAACGTGGCTGGCTGTTCCCGTGGTGCTGTGGATCGTATGCCGCGCCGCAAAGCCTTCGGTCACCGTGCGGCGCGCCGCGGTCGCGGCCGTCCCCCTGATCCTGGTGATTACGTTCGTCCCAATCAGGAACTACTTTGCCGCGGGCTCGGCGACACCCGTGCCAACCTCGACGACACCTTACCTGTACGTCGCTCTCGTGCCCGAAAGTCACTACGATACCGCGCCCACGTCCGGTGAAGCTGGCATCGGAGGAGTTGTCCGGGCAGTTCTCAAGCAGCCAGGCGCAGTTGCGCGGCAGCGGCTCTTGAACTTAGCTTACGTGTTGGGCTTCCCCAGGTCGTTGAGCCACGATGACGTGCCCCTCATCTTCGCGCCGCTACTCCTACTGTGGCTGCTTGCGCCGCTGGGGTTGCTCTGGCGCCCCCGGTCGAAAGTCGCCCTTGTGAGTCTTGCTCTGGCCCTGACGCATTGCCTGGCGCTGGTGATCATTTGGCCAAACAGCTACTACTATCGGATGGTCATCCCTGCAACTCTGCCGCTGGCGGTGTGGGATATCTTCGTCGTCGCTCAGCTGTTCGCGGGCCTACCAGAACCGAGCTGGTTGGGCTCGCGCCTTAGACAGCGGTGGCCCGGGCCACCAAGTCAAGTTGCCGCCCAGCTTGACGGCTAGGCGACGGCGACGGGCTCTGGCGTAACCGGCTCGCGCTGCTGCTCCGCGGCCGCGGCGGCCAGCTCCGAGGCATCCGCGCGGTAGTCGCCGTTGACGCACTCCACGCGGTTCTCGCGGCCTTGCGTGAGCAGGCCACCGCAGACGGGGCAGGGCGTGGGCAGCGGCCGGTTCCAGACGGTGAAGTCGCACTCCGGATAGCGGTTGCAGCCGTAGAACACCCGGCCCTTCTTGGAGCGGCGCTCAACCAGCTCGCCCTGCTTGCACTTGGGGCAGCGCACGCCGGTCTTGTTCTGGATCTTCTCCGTGTGCTTGCATTCGGGGAAGCCCGAGCAGGCCAGGAAGCGCCCGAAGCGGCCCAGCTTGATGACCATGTTGCGCCCGCACAGCGGGCACTTCTGATCGGTGGGCTCATCCGCCACCCGAACCCGCTCGACCGTCTCGCCGGCTTCCTTCAGCCGCCGGTCGAAGGGGTCGTAGAAGTCCTTGATGACCGGCACCCACGGCCGCTCGCCTGAGGCGACGTCGTCCAGCTCCTCCTCCATCTTGGAGGTGAACTCCGGATCGACGATGTTCGGGAACTCGGCCACCAGCAAGCTGTTGACGGCTTTGCCCAGCTCGGTGGGCTTGAGCTGTCGGGTGCCCTGCACGCGCTCCACGTAGCGTCGGTCCTGGATGGTCGCCAGGGTGGGCGCATATGTGCTCGGCCGGCCGATGCCCAGCTCCTCGAGTGTCTTGATGAGGCTGGCCTCGGTGTAGCGCGCCGGAGGCTGGGTGAAGTGCTGATTGGGCAGAAGCTCGATCAGGTCCAGGGGCTCGCCTTTGCTGAGCTCCGGCAGCTGCCCTTCCTTCTCCTCCTGATCGTCGCGACCCTCGGTGTACAGCACCATGCAGCCAGAGAACACCAGGACTGATCCGTTGGCCCGGAACAGGAACTCGCCGGCGATGACGTCGACCGCTGTCTGATCAAGCTCGGCCGAAGCCATCTGGCTGGCCACGAAGCGCTCCCAGATCAGCTTGTACAGCCGGAACTGCTCCGACGGCAGTCGGTCTTTCAGGCTTGCCGGATCGCGCCGCGTGGCGGTCGGCCGGATGGCCTCGTGGGCCTCCTGCGCGCCCCGAGCGCGAGTCTTGTAGAAGCGGGGCTTGTCGGGCACGTAGTCCTTGCCCCAGCGCTGCCGAATGTAGTCTCGGGCCTCACTCTGGGCCACCGTCGCCACGTTCAGCGAGTCGGTTCGCATGTAGGTGATGAGCCCTACCGGGCCTTCCCGGGCGATGTCCACGCCTTCGTACAGCTGCTGGGCCACGGCCATGGTGCGCTTGGCGGTGAAGCCAAGCTTGCGGGCAGCCTCTTGCTGGAGAGTGCTGGTGGTGAAGGGGGGAGCCGGCGCGCGCGAGGTGCGCTTGACGCGCACGTCGGAGACGGCGTAGGTGGCACCCTTGAGCGCATCGACGATGCCGGTGGCGTCAGCCTGGTTCTTGAGGCCGATCTTCTTGCCGGCGCGCTGCAGCAGCGCAGCCCGGAACTGGTCCTTCTTGGTGTGCCGCCCGGCCTTGGCCAGGTCGGCGTCGATGGTCCAGTACTCCTCCGGCTTGAAGGCCTCGACCTGGGCCTCGCGATCGCACACCAGCCGCACAGTCACCGATTGCACGCGCCCGGCGCTGAGACCGCGGCGGACCTTGCGCCACAGCAGCGGCGACAGCTTGTAGCCGACCAGCCGGTCGAGCACGCGCCGCGCCTGCTGCGCGTTCACCAGGTCCATATCGATCTGGCGCGGCTGAGCGATGGCCGCTTTCACGGCGCTCTCAGTGATCTCGTGAAAAGCCACACGCCGGACCTTCTTCTCGTCCAGGTCCATGGCATTGACCAGATGCCAGGCGATGGCCTCGCCCTCGCGGTCAGGGTCAGTGGCCAGGTACACCTGGCCAGCCGACTTGGCGCTGTCTTTGAGATCCTTAATCAGCTTTCGTTTGTCCAGTGGCACCAAGTACTTGGGCTCGAAATCGTTGTCGGGATCCACGCCCAGCGAACTCTTGGGCAGATCACGCACATGCCCCAACGAGGCTTTCACGCGGAAGTTCGAGCCCAGGTATTTCTCGAGGGTGCGCGCCTTGGCGGGCGATTCCACCACAACGAGATTTTTGAGTGCCATATCGGGGACTACATTAGCACGCAGCCCAAGCAAGCGACCAGTCTAACTGGCCTCGCTCAGGCCGGCTAGGCAGCTGGCTGGGGGCGGGGCGGTCGCCACGATGGAAGTATCTTGCCCGCGACAGTGGAGTAAGCTCGTTTCGGATGAAATTCGGCGTCAATTTTTTTCCGGCCTTTCGGCCGCATCAGAAGACCGGGCCGGAGTACTACGCGCAGTGCCTGCGGGTCAGCCAGCGCGCGGACGAGCTGGGCTTCAGCTCAATTAAGACGGTCGAGCACTACTTCCACGATTACGGCGGCTACTCGCCGAACCCGATCGTGCTTCTGTCGGCCATCGCCGCGGCCACCAAACGCATCCGGCTCATCACGGGCGCCGTCATCCCGGCCTTCAACCACCCAATCAAGCTGGCCGGCGAGCTGGCCATGCTGGACAACATTTCCAATGGGCGGCTGGACGTGGGCTTCGGGCGGGCCTTCATCCCCGAGGAGTACGCCGCCTTTGGGCTCAACATGAACGACAGCAGGGAGATGTTCGACGAGGGCATCACAGCGGTCAAGCGGCTGTGGACCGAGGAGCGCGTCACCTACAAGGGCCGCTTCTGGCAATTCGAGAACGTTCATTCCATGCCGCATCCGGCGCAGCGGCCGCACCCGCCCATCTGGGTCGCGGCGATTGCCTCAGAGGAGTCGTTCCTGAGCGCGGCCGTGAACGGCTATCACATCATGATCGTGCCCTTCGCGGGCGGTCTCGAGCGCACCAGCAGCCTGGTCAAACTGTACCGGCAGGGCTGGCGAGAGTCCGGCCACACGCCCGGCGCCGAGCAGGTGCAGATGTCTTTCCACGCTTACGTGGGCGAGACTCACGAGGAGGCGGTCAAGGGCTACACGCCCGCCATGCGCACCTACCTGGACGTCTTCACCGAGGCGGTGAGCAGCTGGGAGGGCCTCAGCTCGGGCCAGTACCTCGGCTACGAGAAGCTGGTGAGCGCCATCGCCGCCCAGACGCCCGAAGGCAACCTCGAGAAAGGCTACGCCTTTGTGGGCACGCCCGACGAGGTCATCCCGCAGGTGCAGCGTATGCGCGATCTCTTTGGTGAGCACGAGCCATCCATGCAGATCACCTTTGGCGGCATCAGCGACGAGGAGGCCCTCCGTACCCTCGATCTGTTCGCCAAGCACATCGTGCCGGCGTTCAATTAATCAAGCGGCTCCTACCAGACGGCAAGCGCCGGGTCGTAGCCGCGGAGGCGCTGGTCACGTGTCAACAGCCTGCCACCCGCCAGCCGAGTGCTGGCGTAGATGAAGCGATCTGCTGGGTCTCCCGGAAAGCGATCGGACGGGAGCACGGCTGACTCGATCGCGGCTTCCACCGACAGCGTGAGCGGTTCGACGCGCTCGCGCCCCAGCGCTTGTCCCACCCACGCCTTGACCGGACGATCCAGGGCGATGCGGCCGCGCGACGTCAACATCGCCAGCTCCCAGCAGGACACCGTGCACACCCCAAGTCTGTCGGCCGCGTCGATCAATGCTGCAGCCGTGTTGGACAAGCGCTCAGGATCCGACTCCCACCACAGCCACGCATGCGTATCCAGAACGAGCAGGCTCATTCGTCCGCTTCCCAGGTATCACCCAGGGGTGCTAGCAGCTCCTCGTCCGAGACGAGATACCGCACACTGCCGCGCAGAGACGTCGCAGGATTGGCGGGTACGACCTCCACGATGGGCCGTTTGTGCTTGGTGACGACCACCGCCTGACCCGTCTCGGCGATCTCATCCATCAACGCCAGACATTGCGCTTTAAAGTGGCTTGCAGAGATGGTCCGCTTCATTTGACTATGGTCATCATACCATGGTCACTTCCGATAAACCTCGGCCGTTTGCTTGGCGGTTGCTTCCCAGCTGAACCTGGCGGCTTGGGGCGGACCTTTGGCGCGCAGGGACTCGGGGTCGGCTAGGGCCTGGCGCATGGCGCTGGCGAGGGCGGTTTCATCGTGCGGGTCGAACAGGATGGCGGCGTCGCCGACGATTTCCGGCAGGGACGCGGCGTTGGAGCACACCACAGCGCAGCCGCAGGCCAGCGCCTCGAGAGGATCGAGGCCGAAGCCCTCGTAGAGAGAGGGGAAGGCGAACAGCTCGGCATGGCGGTACAACGCCAGCTTTTGGTCGTCGTTGACGCGCCCCAAGAAGCGGACCCGGTCGGCCAGAGGCGCGGCCGCGGCTCGCAGATCCGGGAACATGCCGCCGGTTGAGCCAGGCTCGCCGGCGATAGCCAGCACCAGATCCGGGTAATCCGGCGCGATCTGCCCAAAGGCGCGAATGAGGGCCGGCACGTTCTTGCGCACGTCCCAGCCGCCGATGTAGAAGACGTAGGGCCGGTCCAGGGGAGAAGGGCCGGAGCGGTCCGGTGAAAAGCGCGGCTCGACCCCGAGATAGACGACGTGCACCCGCTCCTCCGGAACGCGCAGCAGGCGCAGCACGTCGTGCTTGCTGGCTTCGGAGTCGACCAGGATCGCCTCAGCCGAGCGGCAGGCCAGCGCCTGCAAGCGAGTGTAGGCGCGCACCAAGGGCGAGCCGGCATAGGCCGGCAGCACCATCGGGATGAGGTCATGGATGGTGACGACGGCCGCCCGGCGGCGCCGAAGCGGCAGGGCGAAGTACGGGCAGTGCAGCAAATCCGCGCCGGCCCGGCTCGCCTCAGCCGGCCAGTCAAGCTGCTCCCAGCGCAGCTTGGCGAGGTTGCCCAGCGGCCCAGCCGGCTTTGCCACGGCGAGGTCAACGCCATTCAGGTGCTCGAGCAAATGCAGGGCATACTGCCCGCTGCCTGTGTGCGGGATGTTAAGGAAATAACCGTTAATCGAGACTCTCATAGATTTCTTTGAGCTGCTGGGCGGAGGAGCGCCAGGAGAAGCGCCTGGCCTGCTCCAGGCCGGCAGCCCGGAGCTCGCCGCGCAGCGCGGCGTCGTCCACAAGCCGCCGGATGGCGGCCGCGATAGCCGCCGTGTCCTCCGGCCCGAACATCAGGCCAGCGTCGCCAACCACCTCCGGCAGGCTCGACACGTTCGAAACGGCCACCGGGGTACCGCAGGCCATGGCCTCCAGCGGCTCGAGGCCAAAGCCTTCGTACAGCGAAGGGAAAACGAATACGTCCGCCAAATTGTAGAGGGCCACGAGCTGCTCGTCGGTTACAAAACCCGGCGCGAAGATACGCGGCTGCCGCAGCTTGGCCAGCACATCCTCATACAGCCAGCCGCGGGCGCCAACCACCACCAGGTTGTGCGGCACGTCCAAAGAAACGAAGGCGTCGACCAGCCGCTCGATGTTCTTCCGGGGCTCGAGCGTGCCGACCGTCAGGATGAACGGCCGCGGGATCTCGAGGCCGGCCAGCATCTCCTCCGCCTGATCCGCGGACAGCGGGCGGAAGCGCACGTCGGCGGCCGAGTAGACGACTTCCAGTCGGTCTGCCGGCAGCTGGTACAGGCGGAGCAGGTCGCCGGCCGTGGCCTTGGAGTCCGCCAGCACCCGATCGGCCCGCCGGACCGAGCGCGGCACGACCCGTCCCAGGTAGCGTCGCAGGCTGGGCGCAGCGCACTCGGGGCGCATGACGAAGGTGAGATCGTGCACGGTGAGGACGGTGCGCGCCCGCCGCACCGGCGCAAGCACGAAATCGGGCGAGTGGAATACGTCCACCCCGCCGGCCAGCGCGTCGGCCCACAACGGCAGGCGCAGCCGGTGCCAGGCGATGGTTTGCCAGCGCTCCCCCAATGGCAGCCGCTGCACCGATACGTTCGGCTGGGACGGTACGGCGGCCAGGTCGGATTGGGCAGAAGGCGCGTACAGCAGCCGGTATTCGTTGTCAGAGTCCAGCTCGAAGAGAGCGCTGAACAGCTGCCGAGTCAGCCGGCCGATGCCGGCGCGCTGGTTCAGACCGGCGGTGAAATCAACCCCGATCCGAACGGCTATCGCGCCCGCTTGCTCAGGAAGTAGTTGATCGCGCCACCGGCCACCAGGCCCCAGTAGCTGACCACCCGGTCCATGATGACGATGGCTAGTGCCACGCCTGGCGACAGCCCGACGAAGATGAGGATGCCGGTCAGCCCGCCTTCTACCGCGCCCAGCCCGCCGGGTGTCGGCACGAGCGTCAGGATCGACGACGTGACCATCGCGAACACCGCGGTCACGATGCCGAAGTTGTTGAGACTCGGACTGCCGGCCGCCAGCGCATGGACGACCGTAAACAGTCGCAGCGCCTCGAACAACCAGGCCGCCAGCGTGAAGAACAGCACCACCTCCAGCGATTGGAACGAGCCCAGCGTGCCTTCCTCGAAGCGGCGGTACACCTCCAGCACTCGCTTCGACGCAAAGCGCGCGAACACCGCTTCGCCGAAATGGCGCATGAACAGCAGCGCGGCCGCCATCACGCCGGCCAAGCCGATGCCGACCGCCAAGATGAGCCGCACCTCGTCGGGCAGATGATTGCGGAAGACGATCAAGCCGGTGATGCCGAAGGTGAAGAAGATGATGAGCGTGTCGATGATGCGCTCGGCGAAAATCGTGCCCATCGACTTCGAGAGCGACACAGACTCGTTCTTCTTCACCAGATAGCCGCGGTACACGTCGCCAATCTTGGCCGGCACCAGGCAGTTCACGAACCACGACAGGAACACATATTCGGTCAGCTTGGCGGCAGGCTTGTCCTCGCCCACATTGCGCAGCAGCCGCTGCCAGCGCAGACCGCGCATCGGAAAGGTCATGGCGTACGCCAGGAACGCCAGCAGGTAAACGCCCACGTTGACGCTCCGGATGGTCTGCGCTGCCGCCGAAAAATCGCCCAAGCGCCTGAACACGGCCACCAGCAGCAGGATGGCGACGACGAACGACAGGATCGTGCGGGGATTGAGCAGCCGTTTCTTGAGCGAGACGCCCTCCGCGTCCGCCTCATTGTCGGCCGCGGTGGCGGCCAGGGGCACCTCTGCCAAGTTCGGCAGGGTATCAGCCATCTTTGCGGAAGCTGGGGATCACGGCCGCGGACGCCAGCAAGAGGCCGACCAGGACGGGAATGCCGTGGACGTACATGTTGTCCACCAGATTATGGATGGACAGCGCCGTAAAACTGCCGAGCAGGCCCAGCGCGACGCCATACCAGACGCCCGCCGGCGCCGATCGCAGGCTCAGGCCCAGCTGCCGGAAGGCGCCGGCCACGAGCGCCAGGTAGGCGGCCAGGCCGACGAGGCCCGTTTCAGCCGCCGCGTTGAGGTAGTAATCGTGGGCGTGGCCGAGGACCAGCTGCCAGCCGCTGGCGGCGTACTTCGGGTAGGCCTGGATGTAGTTGCCGATGCCAAC
>DATGVV010000524.1:0-8900 GCA_035299885.1 Chloroflexota bacterium
GCACGGCCATGACGTGCACGTCCGGATAGTTCTGGACGATAGCCCTGGCGATAGCCTGCTGCAGCATCGTCTTACCGGCTTTGGGCGGCGAGACGATGGTGGCGCGCTGGCCGCGGCCTATTGGCGCTACCAAGTCCACCAAGCGGGTGGACAGGTTCTTGGGGTCGGTTTCCAGGATGAACCGCTCGCGGGGAAAGATCGGCACCAGGCTCTCGAAGTGGGGCCGCCGTTTGGCGATCTCCGGCTCCTGGCCATTCACCGCCTCGACACGCAGCAGGCCGTAGTACTTCTCGTTGTCCTTGGGGGGCCGGATCTGGCCTGACACGAGATCACCGGTGCGCAGCCCGAAACGGCGGATCTGCGATTGGGAGACGTAGATGTCGTCGGGCCCGGGCAGCAGGCGCTCCTGGCGCAGGAAGCCGAAGCCATCCTCGACGATCTCGAGCACGCCGGCGCTGAACACGTTGCCGGTGGACTCGGAGTAGTTCTGCAGGAGCTTGCAGACAAGCTCCTGCTTTTTCATGCGGCTGTAGCCGGCCAGGTCGATGTCGCGGCCGACATCCTGAAGCTCAGTTAGGGGCTTCTGTTCCAGATCGGAGAGGGTCACAGGGTTACTCCCGGACAAAGTGGGGAGCGGCGCCGGGCGGCGCTCGCTTGGCGAGAGTATAGCGCGCTCTAGCTCGGGCCGCCGTTCCTGTAGGGCTCGCCGCCCTCCCAATGGTGCTCCGCGTCGATGCGGCGCACGGTCCGGGTGCGGGAACGCATCACGATTGAATTGGTGGTGGCGCCATTGCCGAAGAAGTGCACGCCTTTGACCAGCTCGCCGTCCGTTACCCCTGTGGCGGCGAAGAACACGTCGTTCGATCGGATCAGGTCGTCGCTGGTGAACACCCGCTTGAGGTCCGCTTCGGGCAGGCCGGCCTCGAGCGCCTCGCGCGTCTCGTCCTCGGAGCGCGGCCAGAGCTTGCATTCCATCTGTCCGCCCAGGCACTTGGCGGCTGCCGCGGCCAGCACCGCCTCGGGCGCGCCACCGACGCCCATCATGACGTCCAGGCCCGTACGAGAGTGGAGGAAGCAGGTGATGGCGCCGGCTACGTCGCCGTCGGGGATGAGCTTGATCCGGGCACCGGCCTCGCGCACCTGCGTGATTAGGTGCTCATGACGCGGGCGGTCGAGGATGACCACGGTCAGGTCCTTTATCTCGCACGCCTGCGCGCGAGCAATGCGCCGCAGGTTCTCGGGCGGTGGCGCTTCGATGTCAATCACGCCGGCCGCCTCTTTGCCCACGGCGATCTTGTCCATGTACACGATCTTTGGCGGGAAGTACATGCTGCCTGCTTCGGACACGGCCACGACCGCGATAGCGTTCGGCAGGCCCAGCGCCGTCAGCCTGGTGCCGTCGATCGGATCCACCGCGACGTCGGCCTTAGGCGGCATGCCGTTGCCGATCTTTTCGCCGATGAACAGCATCGGCGCCTCGTCCTTTTCGCCCTCGCCGATGATCACCGTGCCGTCCATGTCGACGGAGCTGAGCGCGAAGCGCATGGCGTCCACCGCAGCCTGATCGGCGGCGTCTTTGTCGCCGCGGCCCATCCAGCGAGCGGCGGCGATGGCGGCGGCTTCGGTTACGCGGACGAGCTCCAGCGCCAGGTTGCGCTGCAGAATAGCTTCGGGCATGCGCCCATTGTAATCAGGTAATCAGGTAATCAGCTAGTCAGCCGACGGACAGCACCTCACGCCGCGCCTCGTGCAGGAAAAAGTCGCGCCCCCAGCTATCGGTCAGCCGCACCACCAGCTCCATACTGCTGGATGAGGGCTGTACATCGCGCACCTCGCCGGACACCCACAGGTTGCCCAGCTTGAGCCGCAGCGCCCCGCCCACGGGCACATCTACGCCGCGCGCCAAGCTGACGTGCAGCTGGTTGCGGCTGCCGCGGATCAGCCTGCCATAGCGCGAGAAGGTCTGCAGATCGCCCTCGCCTTGCAGGTAGCAGCGAGCGGCCAGCGGATACTCTCGCGTGCGGTGCGCGTCCCACTCCAGGCAGCCGGCGGCAATGGCGCGCTGCTCCTCGTCGCGCAGGCCCGAGAACTCGAACCCGATGGCTTGGGCTTCCTCACCGTTGGGCCGGGTGTAGGCCGTGGACCGCTTCACTTCAATGCGCGGCTCCAGCCAGCTCAACGAGGTTGGCAAGGCGAAGCGCATGTGCCCCGTGACGCCGAGACGTACTTCCAGGGGCTGCTCGGGCCGGAACAGGCTGCCCACGGTGGAGAGGTCGACGATCACTCCCTGACAGGAGGCATGGCCGAGCCGCAGCGCAGCCTCGACGTCCACGCTGGTGCGCGGCGCGCGGCGCTGCTCTTCCCAGCTCAATCGCTTATGGACTGGCGCCGCGCTTCGTGCAGGAAGAAGTCCCGGCCCCAGCCTTCGATGCGCAACGAAACGTCCATCTCAGCCGGCCCTTCGGAAATGGTCTCGACCCGGCCCGCGATCCAGGTACGAGCCATCTTGAGGCGCAGCCCCATGCCGCGGGAAATGGATGAGCCCACCGGCAGGGTCAGGTGCAGATAACTGCGTGTGCCGCCCAACAGCTGGCCGAAGCGGGCATAGTGGGTCATGCCGCCCTCGCTCTGGACGAAGCAGCGAGCTGACAGCTCATACTGTCGCATGCGATGGCTGTCCCATTCGCGGCAGCCGGCGACAATGGCCTCCTGCTGCTCGGCGCTGAGTCCGGAGAACTCCATGCCAACTCCCTGGCCTGCCCCGCCGCTGGAACGCGTGAAGCTCTCGATGCGACGCACCGCGATATTCGGCTCCAACCAATCGGGCGTAGTTGGCAGCGCGAAGCGCAGCGTGCCGCGGCTGCCAAGGCTGACTTCGATCGGCGCCTCGGGCACAAACAGGCAGCCCAGATGGGACAGGTCGCGGATCACGCCCAGGTAGGTGCGCAGGCCGCTGAGGTGGAACTCAGCCTCCACGTCCACCACCGTGCGTGGCGCACGCCTCAGGTCGGGCCCGTTGCTCATGGCGGGAAGGATACTGCTAGCATGGGGCCTCGATGAAACGAGCACCCATCTGTGCGGCCGCCCTGCTGAGCCTCCTGCTGGTCGCTTGCGGAGGCGGCGTCGCGCCCGCGTCAGCGCCGGTATCGTCCACGGCCACGAAGCCTGCCAGCGCCAGCGCGGCGGCCTCGGCGCCGGCTGGCGCGTCCGCCAAGCCGGCGGCGTCGGCCGCTGCCAGCGCCTCGGCCAAGCCGGCCGCGTCGGGCGCGGTGCAGCTCAAGGTGGCTCACGTCCCCAGCACGCTGTTCTCGCCGCTGTACGTCGCCATCGACAAGGGCTACATGAGCCAGCAGGGCCTGACCGTGGACTTGACCACGGTCACCGCCGGCCAGGATGCCCAGGCGTTCCTGGCCAATGGTCAGCTCGACGCGGCGGTAGCGGGCATTGCCGCGGCTACTTTCAACGCCATCAACCAGGGCCTGGACCTGCGGATCGTCGGCTCGATGGGTGTCGCGCCCGAGAATGCCGACCCTTCCGCGCTCATGGTCCGCACCGACCTGCTGCAGTCGGGCGCGGTTAAGGGCGTCGCCGACCTGAAGGGCAAGAAGGTGGCCCTGAGCGGCGGCATAGGCGCCACCGCGTCCTACTACATGGCCCAGGCGCTGGCCAAGGCCAACCTGAAGCTCACGGACGTCGAGGTCGTGAACATGGGCTTCCCGGATATGGTGGCGGCCTTCAAATCCAAGGCCATTGACGCCGGCCTGCCCCCGGCGCCGTTCACCACGGAGATCCTGAAAGACGCCTCAGCGCAGATCCCCGACTTTGGCCACCTGACGCGCGGCGTATCGGGCACGGGCACCGTCTACGGGACGCGGCTGCTCCGCCAGGACCGCCAGCTGGGCCAGAAGTTCTTCAATGCCCTGGTCCGCGGCGCGGCCGACGTCCAGGCCGATAAGGCTCGCCAGCCCGAGAACCTCGACATCCTTTCCAAAGCCACCAAGCTGCCGGGCGACACCTTAAAGACGATGGCGCTCTACAACTTCAAGCCTGACCTGGCGCCCGACACGGCGACCTACGACAACATGCAAAAGGTGTTCATCCAGGCGGGCATCCTGAACTTCCCGCAGCCACTGCCTACCGACAAAGTGGTGGACGCGGAGTTCAGCAAGAATGCGAAGACGGGTTAGCTTCCTCTCGGCTCAAGAAAATGTCTGACGCTTACACGGTTTCCAAGGTAGGCCAAGGGGTTCAAACTCAATTCAGTGCGAGCCCGGCGGATCGTCGATCTCGGTGTTTAGCAGAGCGTCGCTCTAGCTGACCTTCAGCGACACGGATTTGCGGCGTTTTCGGTCGGTTCCACCCATTATCACTACCTGGGCGGCTTCGCCCAGCTGCTCGTTGGCGTTCAGCAGCTCAATCCCGTAGACAGATCCGTCTGGGGCTAGATCGACATTCAGGTCGTCGCTCACGCACACTGTTTGAACCTGCCAGTCGGCGTCGTCTGGCCGGGGCTGCTTTAGCCGCAGGTAGGCGACGTTGTGATGTGGATCGTAGGTCAGCTCCATCGTGGCCTCAAAAATACTTCGTCACAAGGGTAATTACCAGCCAGCCATCCTCGTCAACTGCATAAGCCTCGACTCGCTTGGCTGCATAAGTACGTCCTCGCCACTCGGCGTTGAATGGGAAGTCCAGACGAAAGCCCTTGCGCCCACGCTTCGCCTCGAACTGTTCGCCGCGCCTGACGGGTCTCCATGATTTCTTCTACGGTAGCGCCCCGTTCCGCCAGCCGCGTCTGCGCGTGCGGATGAAGCCGGACGCTGACCGGTTTCTCAGCCAACCACCAGGTTTATCAGCTTGTTCGGGACGTAGATCACTTTTCGGACCTGCGAGCCGTCCAGGAAACGCTGCACGCGCGGCGAGGAGCGCGCCAGCCCCTCGACGTCGGCTTGGGGCATGTTCAGGGCCGCTTGGACGGTGTCCCGCACCTTGCCGTTGACCTGGACGACGATGGAGCACTGATCCACCACCAGCAAGCTCTCGTCGTAGGCTGGCCAGGGCTGCTGGTGGATGCTGCCCCCATCCGGGTGCCGCTCGTGCCACAGCTCCTCGCTCATGTGCGGCGCGATGGGCGCCAGCAGGATCAGGAGCGTGTCCAGGGTCCCGGCCGAGCAGCCATTGTCGCGCAGATGGTTGCTGAGCTCGTGCATGGCCGCCACGGCGGTGTTGAGGCGGAAGTCCTCGATGCGTTCCGTCACGTCCTTGATGGTCTGGTGGAGCAGCCTGATCGTTTCCGGCGAATCTGAGCCGGTGGGCGCGAACGCCAGCTCCCAGACGCGGTTCAAGAACCGGAACTGTCCGCGGGGGCCATCGTTGTCCCAGGCGTTGTCCAGCTCGAAGGGACCCATGAACAGCTCGTAGCAGCGCAGCGCGTCGGCGCCGAAGCGCTCCACCACCTCGTCGGGCGTGACCACGTTGTCGCGCGACTTGGACATCTTCTGCCCGTCGGCGCCGTAGATCATGCCCTGATTGCGCAGTTTCTTGAACGGCTCGCGGAAGCCGACGATGCCGGCGTCGGCCATGACCTTGGTCCAGAAGCGGGCGTACAGCAGGTGCATCACCGCGTGCTCGGCGCCACCCACGTACACGTCCACCGGCAGCCAGTAGTCGACTGTCTTGCGGTCGAACGCCGCTTTCGATTCGTGCGGGTTGGGAAAGCGCAGGAAATACCACGACGAGCAGGCGAAACCATCCATCGTGTCGGTCTCCCGCCGGGCCGGGCCGCCGCAGGTGGGGCAGGTGGTGTTCACGAATTCGGGCACATTGGCCAGCGGCGACTGCCCCGTGCCAGTCGGCTCAAAGCGCTTGATCTCGGGCAGCGGCACCGGCAGCTGGTCCTCGGGCACGGGCACGATGCCGTCCTTGTCGCAGTAGACGATTGGAATCGGCGCGCCCCAGTAGCGCTGGCGCGAGATGAGCCAGTCGCGCATGCGGAAGTTGACCTTGCGTTTGCCCTTGCCGGTGCGCTCCAGCCAGGCGATGAACTTGTCGACCGTGTCCGGCCCCTCGATGAAGCCGTCGAACTGGGCCGAGTTGCACATCACACCGCCATGGATGCTGGCCTCCGTCATCTTCTCGGCGGTGAGGTTGCTCCTCGGTTCCAGGAAGACCAGCCGGATCTCGATGCCGAACTTGCGGGCGAACTCGAAGTCGCGCTGGTCGTGGGCCGGCACGGCCATGATGGCGCCCGTCCCATAGCCCATCAGCACGTAGTCGGCGATCCATATAGGTATGCGCTCGTCGTTCACCGGGTTTACGGCATACGCCCCGGTGAACACGCCCGTTTTCTCGCGTTCCGTCGACAGGCGCTCGATGTCGCTGGTCACGCGCGCTCGCTCCTGGTAGGCGCGAACCGCCGCCCGCTGTTCGGACGTTGTGACCTGGTCCACCAGTGGATGCTCCGGCGAGAGCACCATGAAGGTCGCGCCGAACAACGTGTCGGGCCGGGTGGTGAAGACGACGACGCCCTGGCCGCCGCCCTCGACCTTGAACACGACCTCAGCGCCCTCGGATCGGCCAATCCAGTTGCGCTGCATGGCCACGATCCGCTCCGGCCAATCGATGGTGTCCAGGTCGTCCAGCAGCTGGTCGGCGTAGTCCGTGATCTTGAAGTACCACTGCTCCAGGTCCTTCTTCTGGACGCGCGTTTCGGGGTGCCGCCAGCAGTAACCGTTCTCCACCTGCTCATTGGCCAGGATGGTCTTGCACTCGGGGCACCACCACTGCGAGCCCTTGGCGCGATAGGCCAGCCCACGCTTGTAGAGCAGCAGGAAAAACCACTCCGTCCAGCGGTAGTACTCAGGGTCGGTGGAGTTGATCTCCTTGCTCCAGTCGTAGGACAGGCCCATAAGGCCCAACTGGCGCTTGTAGTTGGCCACGTTCTTGGCCACCGTTTCGGCGGGCGGCACCTGGCGCAAAATCGCCTCGTTCTCGGCCGGCAGCCCGAAGGCGTCCCAGCCCATGGGGTGCAGCACGTTGAAGCCCTGCATGCGCTTGAAGCGCGAGTACACGTCGGTGGGGATGTAGTTGTGGCCGTGGCCCACCGACAGGCCGGAGCCGGACGGATAGGGAAAGAAGTCCAAGCAGTAGAATTTGGGCTTGTCGAAGCCCTCCGCTATGCGGTACAGCCCCTGCTCTTCCCAGGCGCCCTGCCACTTGCCCTCGAACTGCGTGGGCTGGTACTTCCGCGCCATGGTTCCTAAATGATAGTAAGGGGCGCTCGACCTTAACGCCGACGTTAGACTGGGCCAAAGATGCAGTACGACCGCCGGGCTGTTACCGCCGCGGCCGTGCTGCTGTGTGCCGGCGCGGTCAACGCCGCCCTCAGCAACAACGTGGTCACGGTGGCGTTCCCCATATTCGCCGAGGAGTTCCACACCTCGCCGGCCGTGGTGGTCTGGATAGCCATCGCCTTCACGCTCACCAATGCCAGCCTAACCACCACGTTCGGCCGGCTGTCGGATATGCATGGGCGGCGGAATTTCTACAGCCTGGGCATCGCGGTGTTCCTAACGGGCTCGATCCTGTGCTCGACCAGCGGAGGCATCGTTCAGCTGATCGTGTTTCGGGTCATCCAGGGTGTGGGCTCAGCGCTGGTCAACGCCAACTCGATGGTCTACCTGGTCGAGATCTATCCTGCCAATCGGCGCGGTTTCGTGGTCGGGCTGTGGGAGGCCTGCATCGGTGTTGGCATCGCGGTTGGTCCGATCCTCGGCGGCGGACTGCTGTCGATCTTTGGCTGGCGCTCAGTCTTCTTCGTGAGCATCCCCGTGGCGGTGACCATCCTGGCGCTGGTGCCGCGGTACATGTTCGAGCCAAATCGGCCACGCCACAAGCAGCAGTTCGACTTCCTGGGATCGGGCTTCTTTACGGCGGCTGTGGCGACGCTGATGTTCGCCATCACCGAGGGGCACGACTTCGGCTGGAGCTCGCCGCCGGTCCTCGGCTGCTTCGGCTTTTTCGTGCTGTGCGGCGCCGGCTTCATCTACACCGAGCTGCACACCGCGCAGCCCATGATCAACCTGTCGATGTTCCGCGATTGGACCTTCAGCGCCGGAAATGTCGCGAAGATCTTCGCCTATCTGCCGTTCTCCGCCCACAGCTTCCTCCTGCCGTTCTACCTGGAGCAGGCGATGGGGCTCACGCCGGCCACCGTCGGCCTGTCGCTCACGCCGCTGCCGGTCGGGATGGTCGCCACATCGCTGATCGCCGGCCCGCTGTCGGATCGCATCGGCACCCGTAAGTTGGCGCCGGTCGGCTGTGCCGTGCAGGTTGTTGCCGCTGTGCTGCTGACGCAAGTGCGTCCCGAAAACGGGGTGGGGCGGCTGCTGCTGGCTCAGCTGCTGGCCGGGCTGGGCATGGGCGCGTTCATCGCGCCCAACGACAGCTCCATCCTGTCGGCCACCCCGCACGACCGTATCGGCGTGGCGAACGGCATCATGGCCATCAGCCGGCAGCTGGGCATCGTCAGCGGCTACTCGGTCGCGGGTGGCCTGCTGGCTGCCCGCCTGGCGGCCAACGCGGGCCAGTTCGTGCCCAGCTTTCACCAGGTGTACGTGGTGCTGGCAGGCATCGCCTTCGTTGGCATCTTCTTCGCGGCGGCTCGCGGAGCTCTCCCTCTCCCTCTGGGAGAGGGTCGGGGTGAGGGTATGCCGGTCAGCCAGCCGAGTGTCGCTCGCTAGACTTCCACGCGTGAACACGCGGGTCGTCGTAGCAATGAGTGGCGGAGTGGACAGCTCTGTGGCCGCTGCCCTGCTGGCCGAGCAGGGCTACGACGTCGTGGGCGTGATGCTGCGGCTGTGGGCCGGCGGTTGGTCTGAGGAGACGCCCGCCGGCAACCGCTG
>DATGVV010000525.1:0-4287 GCA_035299885.1 Chloroflexota bacterium
CGTGATCCTGGCCGGCGTGGTGGGCGAGATCTCACGGACGCCCATCGGCCCCTACCAGGGCCAGGAGTACCGCGGCGAGGGCGCCGGCACTCGCCATCTGCTCACCCACGGCATCCAGTCCGACTACGCCGTGGTGGCCGACGGCTCCGACTTGAACGTGGTCTGGGCCCAGACCGGCGTGGTCCAGATCAAAATCACCACCTTTGGCCAGCCCGAGGCGGCCTGGGGAACCAAGCGCGCCACCCATCCGCCGGCCAAGCTGAACGCCATCGTGAAGATGACGCGCATCATCGACGCCCTGGAGCGCTGGGCCGAGCACTTCGAGGAGGAGCACATCTACCAGTCGGCCACCGGCCCCATCCTGCCCAAGGTAAACGTCGGCGCCATCGAGGGCGGCGCGCCCTACCGGCCCAACTACTTCCCCGGCGTGTGCAGCCTCTACCTCGACGTGCGCACGCCACCGAGCCTGCGTGCGGTCACCGTCCAGCACGAGGTCGAGCAGGTCCTCAAGGACACCGGCCTGGAGTACGACCTGGAGGTCTACAAGTCGTTGCTGGGCCACGAGGGCAAGGGCGTCGAGCCGCTGGTCGAGTCGCTGGAGCGCATCCACGAGCGCCTGTTCCAGAGCAAGCTGCAGACCGAGGAAGCCGCCCGGGCGAGCATCTGGACCGACACCAACGTCTACAACGAGCTGGGCATCCCCGCGGTCAAGTTCGGCCCGCGCGGCAAGCGTATCCATCGGTACGAAGAGCTGCCCATCGAGCAGATGGTCAAAGCCGCTCAGGTGTACGCTCTCATCGCCCTCGACATCTGCAGCCGCCCAAGGCAATAGGAGAACACCGTGCCTTACGAGCACATCCTGTACGACGTTTCGAACCGCGTCGCCACCATTACCCTGAACCGGCCGGAGGCCATGAACGCCCTCTCGCCCACCTTGGAGGACGAGATGCACGCGGCCCTGGACGACGCCAACACCGAGGAGGACGTGCGCTGCATCATCCTCACCGGCGCCGGCCGGGCCTTTTCGGCGGGCTTCGACATCGCCCCCAGCGAGGGCCGCCGATCGCGGCTCGATCCCAGCGGCCAACAGATGGGCGATTTCCTGAAGGACCGCTGGGATCGCGACGTCACCATGTCCGATCGGCTGCTCCACTTGTGGCGCCTGGGCACGCCGGTGATCGCCGCCGTGAACGGCTGGGCCCTGGGCGGCGGCTTCTGGTACACGCTGGCCTGCGACATCACCATTGCCGCCGACAACGCCACCTTCGGCCAGCCCGAGGTACGCCACATCTCCAACACCACCTTCCTGTTCGCCGCGCTGGCCGGGTGGAAGGCGGCCCACCGCTACTCGCTCACCGGCGACCACTTCGACGCCGCCGAGGCGCTGCGCCTGGGCATCATCAACGAGATCGTGCCGGGCGATCAGCTCATGAGTCGCGCCCGCGAGCTGGCCGAGCGCATCGCAATGGTGCCCGAGCCCTCGGTCCGGCTCAACAAGGCAGTCACCTGCTTTGGCTTCATGGCCATGGGCCTGGGCTCGGCCATGCTCGTGAACGACCCGCTGTCGGTGCTGGTCCACAGCTCCCACAACGCCGATCGCGACAAGCTGTTCGCGGCCATGGGCCAGGGCGGCCTGCGCGCCTTCCTCGAGGCCCGCGATGGACCTTTCCAGCCGGAGCCGTTTGGTCCAAAATCAAAGAAGAAATAAATTCCCCTCTCCCTCTGGGAGAGGGCTAGGGTGAGGGTTATGAGCGACGACTATCGCGTCATTGACGCCGACGGCCACGTGCTGGAGCTGGACGAGATCCTGGTCGACTACCTGCCGCAGCCCTGGCGCGACATGGAATGGCACCGCTCCTACTCGCTGTGGGCCGGCTGGGACGGCTACGTGCGCGGGCTGCGCGCGCGAGGCGGCTCGCCAGGCCAGGGCCGCGGCCCCAGCCCGGACGACTGGCTCGAGTTCCTGGAAGCCAACCAGATCGAGCGCACTGTCCTCTATCCCACCCAGGGCCTCACCCTAGGCGTGTACCAGGACCACGATTGGGCCGTCGCCCTGGCCAAGGGCTACAACGACATGATGTACGACCTCTATATGAAGAAGAGCGCGCGGCTGCTGTCGGTGGCTCTGCTGCCCATCCAGGACGTGGCGGAGTCGGTGAAAGAGCTGCGCCGCTGCGTGACCGAGCTGGGCATGCCTGGCGCCGTCATCCCCTCAGTCGTGCAGGCCCGCCCGTACTTCGGCGATCCGATCTACTGGCCGTTGTGGGAAGCCGCCCAGGAGCTGGACGTGCCCATCGCGCCGCACAGCGGTACCGCCGCCTTCCTGGCCCTGGATGGCCTGCAGAACCAGGCCGCCGCCCACTGCCTGGAGCATCCCTTCGCACAGCAGAAGCAGTTCACGCACATGATGTTCGAAGGCGTGTTTGAGCTCTTCCCGAGCCTGCGCGTCGCCGTGCTGGAGTGCGGCGCCGGCTGGGTGCCTTGGATGATGGACCGCATGGACGAGGAGGTCGAGCGCAAGGGCCGGTTCACGCCGCGACTCAAGAAAAAGCCCAGTGACTACATCCGCGGCGGCAACATCTTCTTCACCGCTGAGGTCGAAGAAGGCGCCCTGCCCCTGTTCGCCGATTACGTCCGCCCCGACATCCTCCTGTGGGCCTCCGACTTCCCCCACGAACGCGATGCCCGCCAGTTCGGCGGCGACATCCCCACCCTCATCGAGCGCGACGACATCCCCGACTCCCTCAAGCGCAGCATCTTCTTCGACAACACCTGCCGCCTCTACGGCTTCGATTCCAACGGCGAGAACCCCCGCCACAAAGCCCTAGCAGGGGCAACCGCCTAGCCGTCCTACAACAGCCCAGGCGAAAACGACGCCATAAGGAGAAGCTGATGAAAAGCCTCGGGTCAACATTGGCAGCCCTACTGTTTACGAGCGTTACCCTGGCGGCCTGTGGAGGCGCCGCCGCCCCGGCTGCCTCTGCGCCGCCAAGCGTGGTCCCCGCCAGCGCAAAACCGAGCACGCCGGCCGCCGGCTCCGTTTCCCCCGCCGCTTCCGCAAGCGTGATCCCACTCAAGGTCGGCTTCCCGCAGGCGAGCATCACCCAGGGGCCGATCTTCGCGGGCGTGGACCAGGGCATCTTCAAGAACAACGGCCTGGACGTGTCCATCCAGATGATCGGCGGCCCGCAGGAGGTGCCTGCGCTGCTGGCCAACGAGATCCAGATCGCCACCGTGGGCGGGACCGAGGTGGCCAACGCCGTCCAGAAGGACGTAGGGCTCGTGATGGTGGCCACGATCGCCGACTATCCGATGTTCTCCCTGTACGTGGACAAGAAGTACAAGTCCGCCCAGGATCTCGCCGGCCAGACCATCGGCATCACGGCCGCCGGCTCGTCCACCGATTCCGCGGCGCGCTTGTTCCTGAACCATTTCGGCATGCAGAACAAGGTGAAGATCGCCCCGGCCGGAGGAACGCAGCCCAGCATCCTAGCCGCCATGACACAGGGTGGAGTTGCCGGCGGGATTCTTTCTCCTCCAGTGACCGATCAGGCGGCCAAGTCAGGCTACCTCGAGCTGGTCAATGGCGTGCAGCTCGGCATTCCTATGAACACAGCGGGGGTGGTGGTCACCCGCGCCTACCTGAAGGACCACACCGATGTGGTCAAGCGCTATGTCAAGGGCTACCAGCAAGCATGGACGTATTTAGCCAACAGCGCGAATGAGGCCGAGGTCATCGCGATGCTGGCCAAACGTACCCAATCCGATCCCGCGACGGTCGAGCCCGGCTATCGATTTACCCTCAAGGTCTGGCAGGCCAGTAAAATACCGGCCGTCAACCCCGAAGCCATTACCAACCTGCTCAACCTCTCCGACGATCCCAAGGTCCGCGCGGTGAAGCCGGCCGACATCATCGACAACACCCTCCTGGACTCGGTCCAGTAAACTGGCAGCAGATGTATCGCTACCGCCGTCGTTGATCTGACCTTCGCCTCCGTCTAGCCCCGCGCTTAGCGCGCTGGCTCTTGCCGCTGACGGTGCGCGCGCCGCTGTCGCTGCTGGCCGCCCTGCTGTTGGCCGGCTTTGCCGACGAATGGTTCACCTACTGGCCGTTCGGCTCCCTGGAGCCGATCAAGGCCGATTTGGGGCTGTCCTACGCGCAGATGGGCCTGGCGGTGGGATCGCTGACGGCCGGGGGCCTGCTCGGTCACTTCTTTCGCGTCGCCGCGGATTTCGTCGATCGCCGCTGGCTGGCCAGCCTCGGAGCCGTTGGCGTCGCGGCCGGCA
>DATGVV010000526.1:0-1779 GCA_035299885.1 Chloroflexota bacterium
GGAGCCATCCCGGTCATGGAAGGCGATCGCGTGATTGGCGCGGTGGCCGTTGCCGGCGGTACCGAGGATCAGGACACTCGCTGCTGCGAGGCGGCCTTAGAGGCGTACGTGTAGTTGTCGTCCTGAGGGCAGCGAAGGACCTTCCTCGTTTGCCGCTGCGGCGGTAGGTCCTTCGGCCTGCGGCCTCAGGATGACATGAGTCGGACGTAGGAGGTCAGTCATGGCCCAGGTTTCTCGCCGAACGTTTCTCCAGACGAGCCTTGCCCTGGCAGGCCTGGGCCTCGCTGCGTGCGGCCAGGCGGCCGCCCCGGTGGCCAGCACCGCGCCAGCCAAACCTGCCGCTGGCTCCGTGGCCGCGAGCCCGGCGGCCCCTCCCAGCGCCCCCGCCAAGGTGCCCATTAAGTTCGGCTGGACGATGCTCACCGCCAACCAGCTCATTGTGCCACTGGCGCTCGAGGCCGGCTATTTTGACAAACACGGCATCAACCTAGCCCTCAGCTACACCCAGAGCAGCACCACGGCCGTGCCGGCGCTCCTGGCCGGCGAATTCGACGCCGCCACCATGGGCGGCTCGGCCTGCGTCGGCGCTGAAGCCGGCGGGGCCGACCTGGTGATGGTCACCGGCCACGTGAACCAGGCCATGCTGCGCGTCATGGCGATGCCCGACATCAAGGGCATCGACGACCTCAGGGGGAAGACGGTGGCCGTAACCAGCGTGGGAACGACCGATTACTGGGGCTGGCGGGCGATCATCGGGAAATACGGCTGGAAGGACGATGACCTCAAGTTCCTCGCGGCTAAGGACGTCGCCGGACAGGTGTCCGTCCTGCAGCGCGGAGATGCCCAAGCAATCGCCGTCGGACCGCCCAACGACGTACTGGCCGAGAGAGTCGGCGCCCATCGGATCCTGGACACGGCCACGATGGGCATCCCGTCTCAGCAGAACGGCATCACCCTCAGCCGCAAGCTGCTGGCCAGCAAGAGGCCGGCGATCGTGAACGTCGTGAAGGCGGCCATCGAGGGCATCCATCGCTGGAAGACCGACCCCGCCTTCTCCAAGAGCGTCATCGCCAAGTACTTGAAGGAAAGCGACCAGCGCTTTATAGACGTCGGCTACGAGGCCTATGTGGACGTTTACCCCAAAGTTCCCTATCCGAGCCGCGAAGGCTTAACGGAGATCGTTAAGCAGGTCAGTATCGACAATCCGAAGGCGCAAGGCCTGACCTACGAGCAGCTGACGGATACCAGCCTGGTCAAGGAGCTCGAGGACAGCGGCTTTATCGCCCAGGTGTACGGCAGCTGACGGACGAGGATTAACGTGCGCACGCCGGTTTGGTCAATCCTCATCGGCCGCCGGGTAGCCGGGTAATGGTAGGCCGCGTTCGGCTACACGTGCTGGATGTGCTTCTTGACCTCGTCGATGAGTTCGGGCGTTGGCTGGAGACCATGCTCCTTTACCGCGTGCTCGCCAGCCAGGCGTAGCGCCTCCTCTTCGGTCTCCGCACGAATGACGTGGCCGCATCCGGACGCAGGGTTGACCTTTCCGCAGTCGATCGTTACCGCCATAGAACTGCTCCTGAGCACCGTAGTGTGCTTAGCTTACACCCCAAGCTAGGCGCAATCTCCGTTCAGAATCTTCTCGAGCGCGCTCAGCAAGGCGTCGCCCACGCCCAGGCCCCGGTGCTCGCGGGCGACATAAATCGAAAAGTCGGCGACGTGGTCGTAGGCCGGACGCGGGTTGAACGAGTTGAGTGAGCCCCATCCAAGCACCGTACCGGA
>DATGVV010000527.1:0-4093 GCA_035299885.1 Chloroflexota bacterium
CCCGGCAAGGTGAACCTCTACGTGGGCAAGGAGCAGGTCGCGCGAGGCATTCCTACGCAGGAGGCCGACGAGCGCCTGATCGAGCTGATCAAGGCTCACGGCAAATGGACTGAGCCGCCGGCCCAGGAGCCTTCCACGGCGTAAGATCGGTGTCCATGCGAGTTCTGATTACCGGGGCCGGGATGATCGGCTGCCACGCAGCCCAGGAGCTCACGCAGCGTGGGGACGAGGTGACCCTGTTCGACCTAGCGCCACAAGAGAGCTACATCCGGCGCATCATCAGCTCCGACGTGCGCGTCGTTCGCGGCGACGTCGCGGCGCTGCCGGCCGTCATGGAGGCCGTTTCGGGTGCCCGGCCCGATGTCGTGATTCACACCGCGGCGCTCATCGGCGGCGCTGCCCAGGAGAGTGTCTATCGCGGATTCAGGGTGAACATCGGGGGCACGATCAACGTGGCCGAAGCGGTGCGCCTGGCCGGCGCGCGCCGGCTGCTGTACGCCAGCACGCTGGGTGTCAACGATCTGTCCTATCCGCAGCCTGCACCATTGACGGAGGAGTTTCCAGTTGGCGGCTCCGGCGGCGTGTATGGCGCGTCAAAGGTCGCTTGTGAGCAGATCCTGAAAGCCTACGCCGCGGCGTATACGTTCGAGCTGGGCCTGCTGCGTTTTGCGGGTGTGTACGGCTACGGCCAGTACGTCGGCGGGTCGGGCATCGGCCGGGGTATGTACGAGCTGGTCGAGGCGGCTCTGGCGGGCCGTCCCGCGCCAATCGGCTCGGGCATACCTGACACAAACGAGATGGTCTACGTCAAAGACGTGGCGCACGGGGTCGCCTTAGCTGCACATGCCGAGAAGCTGCCGCACCACACCTACAACCTTGGCAGCGGAGCGGTCGTCAGCACTGAGGACATCGTCCAGACGCTCCAACGCATCCTGCCCGGAACGACCGCCAGTCGCAGCGGTCCTGCTCGCCCTGATCCTTTTCCCAGGCTGCAGCCCTTCGACCTCACGCGTTCGCGAGCGGAGCTCGCCTATGAGCCCAGGTATGACCTCGAGGCTGGGCTCAAGGACTTCATCCAGGAGCTCAAGCGCGGCGAATCATGATTCCGCCGCCGGCGCACGGCTCCTTACTTGCCGAGCTTGTCGACGAAGCCGCTGCTCTTGATCTCCTGGAGCAAGGAGGTGTCGACGAGATCTTCCGGTTTGAGCTTGGCCACCTCCGGTGAGGTGGACGCCGAAGTCTTGATGGCGTCCGCCAGCGCAGCGATCGGCACGTCCATATCATCGGCGGTTACCTGCGACACGGCTTCGAGCGCCTTCTGCACCACCGCTTTGTCATCGTTCTTCAGGAAGGCCGCGGCATAAGGCGCCGCATCGGCTGGCCTGGTCTTGAGGAAGTGAATGCCTTCCATGTTGGCCATCAGGAAGCGCTTCAGCAGGTCGCGGTTCGAAGCGACATAGCCGCGCTTGGCCAGTACCGGCAGCTGGACGGCCTTATCGGTGGTCTTGCTCTGGTCGTAGATGACCGTGGCGCCCTGGGCCACAGCCATCGACGTGGCCGGCTCGGACATGACGGCTGCCGCCACCTGGCCGGCCTTGAGGGCGG
Organism: Chloroflexota bacterium; assembly: GCA_035299885.1. Lineage (GTDB taxonomy): Bacteria > Chloroflexota > JAJPGV01 > JAJPGV01 > JAJPGV01 > DATGVV01. The sequence continues at coordinate 1,606 of DATGVV010000527.1, forward strand.
CTACCATGGCCGGCTGCTCGGGGATGGATACGATGCTGACGTCCTTGTCCGGCACCAGGTTGTTCTGCTGCGCGAGCTGCCGGAAGAGCAGGTCGGTGGTAGCGCCCTTGGTGGTGATGGCGACGGTCTTGCCGCGCAAATCGGCGATGGTCTTGATGGGCGGGTTGGCCGAGACCTTGAAGATGCCTCCCTGCTGCATTGCGCCGATGATGACCAGGTCGCCGCCTTGGGCGTCAACCGTGGCGGCGCTCTCAGCCGATCCGTAGCCGAGATCCATGTCCCTACCGGCGGTGAGGGCGGCGGTCAGAGCCGGCGGTGAGATGAACGTCAGCGCGGCGTCAATGTTGTACTTGTCAAAGAAGCCGGCGCTCTTGATGATCGTCGGCAGGCTGGAGTAGGCGGAGACCGAAACGTAGCCTGCGCGCAGATGGTCTTTGGCTCCTAATGCGGCCGGCGAGGCGGCGCCCGAAGCTGCCGGCTTGCCGGCGATCGAGGCAGGTGTGGTCGGCGCTGCTGCGCTTGGTTTGGGCGCCGCTGAGGCTGTGGCCGGAGGCGTGGTGGAGCTTGGGCCCGAGCCGGCCGGCGCGCTGGCTCCGCCGCAGGCGGCCAACATCAGCCAGAAAAGCGCAGAGCAGGCAAAGAGGAACCGGTTCATCGTCATCCCATTGTCGTGAGTCGGTCTACCTGATGCAAGCTGCCCGCAGCGAGTAGCGCACTCAACCTCTGACGGCTCAGGCGCCTGTCGCATGGTGGGCGGCTCGGTATCCGAAGGTCATCGCCCCGGTGAGCGTGAAGCCAGCCTGGTAGCCGACCCCGACATGCAGCTGCGCCGCCACCTCGCCGCAGGCGTACAGACCCGGGATTGCGCGGCCGCGGACATGGATAACTTGCCCCTGGGCATTGGTGACGAGGCCCGCTTCCCGTGCGTCCGAGGGGAACAGGTTGAGCCCGTAAAACGGCGGTATCCGTACCGGGCCGAGATTCGGGTTCTTGCCCCGGCCAGTCAGATCGCCGGTCACCTGTTTCACCCAAGCCAGGGCTTCGCCCCGATGAAAGTCTCCATCCCGGCCCTGGTCGGCAAACGCGTTGAAGCGCTCCACGGTTGCCGCCAGGCGGTCGCCGTCGACACCGAGCTTCGAACCGAGCTCCTGCAGTGAGTCGGCGGGGGTGAGCCAATCCGGCACGGGGCCGCCCGGCTCGTTGGGCTCCAACGCGTAGGTATCCCAGAACGCCTGGTCGAAGATCAGGAAGCAGGGCCGGTTCACGTATTCGTGCCGCCAGAGATCGAACTGCCGCAGCTTGATGGCGATGTCTTCGAAGAATGATTCGTCGCCAAAGCGTTCGCCCGCTCGGTTCACGAGCAGCGTATGAGGCGCAGCCAGCTCCCTCAGACCGACTTCGCGGCCCACCGGAATGCCCTCATCGGTTTCGCCGGGCACGGCATAGCTGAGGTGAATGGCGAGCGTGCCGTGCTGGATGTGGATGGCCGCCCCGTGTTCCATCGCCAGGACCAGCCCGTCCCCTTGAGTGGCGCTCGGCGCACGGTGCGTCGGCATTGGGGCAAATTCGTCGAACCATGTGACGAGCCGAGGATTGGCACCATACAGTCCGGTGCCCAGGAGGACGCCGTGCCTGGCTCGAACGTTGAACCGCTCCCCCTGCCGAGTGCATTCGAGGCCGACCACGCGATCGTCCTCGACCACCAGCCGCTGAATGAGCGTGCTATTGAAGATCTTCACCCCGCGCCTGAGGCCGCCAGCCAGGAACGAGCCGACCAGCCCGGCCCCAAAGGTCCGAATGTCCTTGGCCTGGCGCTCGGCGAGGACGGTGTGGTCCCAATTCCTCTCGTTGTTGCGCCCGCCCCACCGGGCCATCTCTTCCCAGGTCACCCGTTCGACGTACATCGAATGTCTCAGCAGCGGCTGCCACCCACCCAGGGCTGCCGCCTCGAACGGCCGGACCTGGATGCAGCGCCCGAATTCGGTGGTGCCAGGCCCGACCGGATAAAAGTGGTCCGACAGGCCCTTGATGGGATAGAACTGGATCCCGCCGACCCGCTCGAAATATTCGAGCGCTTCCGGCGCATAGCGCAGGTAGGCGTCGACGTGCTCGAGCGACTGGCGCTCCGCCCCCAGCCACAGCAGGTAACGGCGAGCCTGCTCGGGCGAGTCGTCGACGCCCTCACGGCCTTCCAGGTGATTGACCGGCACCCACAGTATCCCGTAGGAATGCGCCGCCGACCCGCCCAACAGCTCGGATTTCTCGACGATGATCGCTTCCAAGCCCACGTCGGCGGCGGCCAGAGCCGCAGCGGCTCCTGCCATGCCGGAGCCAACGCTGACGAAGTCGACCGTGAGGTCCCAATCAACAGACATCACGCAACTTTATGCTGTTCGGGCTGGCATGAAAGAGGAGATCAAGGTCGCCCTGGCGCAGATGGACGTCACCGGGCTCGATCCGCCAGCCAATGTCCGCAAGGTCCGGGAAT
>DATGVV010000528.1:0-2662 GCA_035299885.1 Chloroflexota bacterium
TACGACGCGACCGTCAGCGCGATCCTCGCCGCACTTCGCGGTCGCACTTCCCTCTCGCCGTCGGGGTAATCGCCTCTCCCCCTCGGGGAGAGGGCCAGGGTGAGGGGCTGAGAGCACGTAACCTATCCGGCGTGACCCACCCCCTCGGTTCGCGCACGTCCGGCGTCGACGGCTCCAGCGAGGGGGGTCGAATCAACACCATCAACCTGCCCGGAGCGCTTGTGCTTTACGGCGTGGCGCTCGTGCAGGAGCTGCAGCGCCGCGGGGTCAAGAGCCGGTTGTCGGTCGCACCGGCGCAGATCGACGGCGTGTGGTGTCTCGAGCTGACCTTCACCGGCGAAGCGCCGACCGGCGTGCCGGAACTCTGGAACGGGCACCGCGTCGTGCTCCGGAGTGCGGAAACGCCCGGTGCCTGACGCCTTCGGCCCCGAAACCAAGGTCCGGGACGTGCTGAGGCGGCTGGGCGAACGAGGCGGAGACCTACTCCGCCGACATGGCTACGAGATCGGCGAGGGCTTCGTCGACGTCCTGTCCCAGTACCAAACGCTCGAACATGCCTGGCGAGCGGAGCGCCTCCGGGACCTCAACGGACTGCTGGCTGAACTCAATTCCTCCCATTAACGCCCCCAGGTTTACATACATTTGAGGGTTCCATTTCGAATACAACGGTGTAGGATTCCACCCAACCGGCTCCTGGATCGTTATATCAATCAAGGAACACGTCTTTGCAAAAGTCGCCGAAGTTGGAACCGGATAGGAGCAAGTGCGTCTGCGGCCGGAAGCTCAAGGATGCGTCTGCCTACGTCTACCGCTCCCACAACGAGCGCTATGTATTCCACCGCTGTGAGTGCGGCGTCGAGTGGACGGAGCACCATACCGATATCGACCCGATGGATCCCGTCAGCTCGGACGAGGTGATCGAAGTCCACAAGCGGCTGGCCACGTTCGAGGGTTCGATCGCAGACTTGCTCGGCCAGCGCTCGGCGTAACTCCAAGCCCTGAAGGCTGACCATCGCTTCTTGCCGGCGATGCCGGCTTCATTTTGAGACTGCGATTGAGACAGCTTTGAGACTGCGGCTGATACCGATGGGGTCGCAAGGTGCGTCCCATGCTCATACGCCCGGCAATTGCGGCAGACAGAGCGGAGGACCAGACGGCCGAGATCCTCGAGGCCGGCCTGCGCGCTCCGTCGGCTCACAACGCGCAACCGTGGAGGCTTCGCCGGCTGGGCCCGGCGCGCTTCCAGCTTCTCTACGCCACCGCGGATAAGCTCGACAGCGACCCAGACGACCGTGACGCACTGCTGGGGATTGGCGCCTTCGTAGAAACGCTTGCGCTCGAGGCAGGTGCGCGAGGCTGGCGTCTCACCTTTACGCCGCAGGTCGCTCGACAGACCAGGGTCGTCAGCTTGGGCGATCTGGCGCTGTCTCCAGTCTCAACTGGAGCCACCGATCCGCTCTCGAAGCACGTGGGCCGGCGACATACGAACCGGCAGCCTTACGACGCCCGCCCGCTGCCAGACGCGCTTCGCGAAGAGCTCCTTGCGTTGGGCTGCGTCTTGATGGCGCCGGAAGAGGCTGCGAAACTCGTGCGCCAGGCCGGCGTGATGGCCTGGGGGGATCCTCGATTCGTGCGGGACTTGAAGGCGTGGACCCGATTTGGGAGCGCCGTCTTTCCCGACGGGATGACGTGCGGCTGTCTGGCCTTGTCAGCGGTGGACCAGGCCTTCCTGAAGCTGGCATTCCGCATGGGCAGCTTGCCCACATGGCTCGCCAGGGCGTTTGCTGAGCGAGAGGTGTACCTCACGCGGCACTCGTCATCGGTCGCTGTGCTGCTCACGCCGGATATGGAACCGGCCACACTGCTAGCGCAGGGCCGCAAGCTTCTGCGCTGCTGGGTGGCCATATGCGGCGCGGGCTGGTGTTACCAACCGATCTCGGTGGTCATCGACCAGCCCACCAAGTACCGGCTCGCAGAGCGCGTTGGCGCCGGCCCGGTGGCGATTTTCCGAATCGGGCATACGAGCCGGCCTGCGGCCTGGTCCGAACGCCGACCTCTCGGGGCACTCCTGCTGAAGGAGTACGGCGCGTGAACCGCCTTGCTGCCCAGCTGCTGCTCGGCGCTGTCGATGTCCTACGGCCGGCTGCCCTCCGCTCGTACCGCCTCTTCACCGCCGCGGCCGCTGCACCCGGTCGCAGCCTGGAGAGCCTCTCCCCCCATGCGGCGATGCGCTCGGCGCTGCGGGCGCGTGACTGGGTGCCTGCTTACAGCGAGTATCTGGACTCTCACGGCTGGCGCGACGAGCCCCGCCTCCCCATCGGCGACCGTGTCCGCCGGTTGCCTATTACTGACAAGGACAGTTACGTCCGTGCCTATCCGACCGCCGAGCGGTGCGTGGGCGGGACGATCCCGCTTCAGCACACTCAGATCGATGAGTCAAGCGGCTCCTCTGGCGTTCCGTACAACTGGGTACGGGGCAAGGACGAGCTCGAGGACATGCACCGCGAGATGGCCCACTTCAGCAGGTGGATCTTCGGCCAGCCGCTGATAACCATCAACTCGTTCTCCATGGGTGCCTGGGCCACGGGGGTGAACGTTGGCGAGGCCCTGCGCCAGGTCGGGATGGTGAAGTCGACCGGCCCTGACATAGATAAGATCCTGG
>DATGVV010000529.1:0-2226 GCA_035299885.1 Chloroflexota bacterium
GGTAGCGGGGGCGGAGGCCGGACTGAAGTGCCTGCTGCTGGAGAAGAACCCGCGCGTGGGCGGCCAAACGGCCTGGTCGCAGGGGCTGGTATGGGTCGGCAACACTGGTGCCGCGCCAGACGATTCGCCTGGCGATACCCGCGCCTATCTCGATTATCTCGGCTCCGGCCGGAACGATCCTGAGGTCACCGCCAGCTTCGTCGAAAACGCGCCGCGGGCGCTGCGCTGGTTTCAGCAGCACGGCCCGCTGCCGCTGTACGCGATCGAGGCTCTGCCAGATCACTGGTTCCCGCTGGGCGCCGGATCAAAGCCGGGCGGCCGCACGCACCAGGTGCAGCCGTTCGAGGCCAAGACCCTGGGCGAGTGGCGGGCGCGCCTGGAGTTCACCCCCTACGGTCACGGCCGCGTGACCTTTGAGGAGATGGCTGCTTGGGGTGGGCGCGCCGGCTATCGCAACTGGGACCGCAACGTGATCGCTCAGCGCGAGAAGGACGACGTCCGGACGTTCGGCGCGGGCCTGGCCGGCCACGCGTTCAAGGCCGTGTTGGACCACGGAGTAGCTGTCCAAACCGAGACCAAAGCCAGCCGGTTGGTCATTGAAGACGGCCGCGTTACCGGGCTGGAGGTGGAAGCGGGCGGAGCCACGCGCCGGATTCGCGCCCATAAAGGCGTTGTCCTGGCCACCGGCGACTACAACGCCAACCAGCTGCTGATGGGCTGGTGGGACGAGTTCAGCTCGTGGCCGCCGACGGGCGCCCCACGCAACCAGGGCGAGGGCTTCGTCTTGGCCAACGAGCAGGGCGCCGCCTTCTCGATCATGCACTGGAAGCTCGTGGCGCAGCTCGGCTACAGCGTGCCGGGCGAGGCCGTGGACGGCCAGCCCATCGCCCGAACCGCCGGGGCGCGGGAGCTTGCCTATCCGCACAGTGTCCTGGTGAACCGGGCCGGACGGCGCTTTGCCGACGAGGCGGCCTTCGGCGACGTTACCACCAACTTGCGCCGGTTCGACGCCGACAGCCACCGGCTCGTGAACGTGCCGTGCTACTTCATCTTCGATTCGCAGTACCTCCGGAAGTACGGGCTGCAGCCGCTGACGCCTGGGGCGCCGCCGCCGGCTTGGCTTCCGCGGGCTGAGAGCCTCGAGGAGCTAGCAGCCATGCTGGAGATCGACGCCGACCGATTGTGCAGCACCGTCGAGCGTTTTAACGGCTTTGTACAGAAAGGCGCTGACGACGATTTCCACCATGGCCATATCCTGTGGTCGAACCGGGCAGCCGGAGATTCGAGCCAGAAGAACCCTAACCTGGGCGTCATTTCCGAACCGCCTTTCTTCGGGATTGAGCTGCTGACCACCGGCACCAGTGCGGTGGGCCTGGTGACGAACGGCCATGGCCAGGTGATCCACCTGCGCGGCCATGCCATTCCCGGGTTGTACGCCGTGGGCGACGTGGCCGCCGGGCGGCACGTGGGCGTGGGCTACCAGGCCGGACTCAGCCTGGCCGGAGCCATGACCTTCGGCTGGCTGGCCGCCCAGCACGCGGCTGCGAGTTAGTTCCTCTCCCATCGCAATGGGAGAGGCTAGAGCCTGCCCTGAGCGCAGCGAAGGGTGAGGGTACCTGGAGCGTCGCCGGGCCGAGCGTAACAGCGTGCTACCATCGGTCTCCGCTATGCCCGTTCCGGTCGATAAAGCCATCCAGATGGTCCAGGCTGCTCACAAGCGAGCAGCCGATCTGGATATCGCCGTCACCGCCGTCGTGGTCGATGAAAGCGGTCGCCTGCTCGCTCTGGGCCGGATGGATCGCGCCCGGCCCATCACGTCCGACATCGCCGCCAACCGCGCCTACACCGCCGCCAGTTTCCAGCAGCCGACGGAGCAGCTGAGCGCGATCGCCGGCCAAACCTGGTTTCAGAGCCTGGTGGTGTCAAGCAACGGCCGGATCACGCCTGGCGGGGGAGCCATCCCGGTCATGGAAGGCGATCGCGTGATTGGCGCGGTGGCCGTTGCCGGCGGTACCGAGGATCAGGACACTCGCTGCTGCGAGGCGGCCTTAGAGGCCTATTAGTAGTCGGACGCAGGAGGTCCCACATGCCCCAGGTTTCTCGCCGAACGTTTCTCCAAACGAGCCTTGCCCTGGCAGGCCTGGGCCTCGCTGCGTGCGGCCAGGCGGCCGCCCCGGTGGCCAGCACCGCGCCAGCCAAACCTGCCGCTGGCTCCGTGGCCGCGAG
>DATGVV010000530.1:0-9239 GCA_035299885.1 Chloroflexota bacterium
GAACACGGGGCCCAGGCCAAGCCAGCCCTTCATTCCAATTCCTCTCCTTGCCATCTAGGCCGCCAAATCCGGTTGCATGGCCCGTAGGCGAGTCCAGACGTGCTCCTTGATCTCGACGAAGGTGGGCGATTTCTCCGTTTCGGGGCCGCGGGGGCGTGGGAGGGGCACGTCGATGATCTCCTCGACGCGACCGGGTCGGGTCGACAGCAGGACCAGGCGGTCGGCCAGCAGCACGGCCTCCTCCATGCTGTGGGTGATGAACAGCACGGTCTTGCGGTTGCCCTCCCAGATGCGGATGAGCTGCTCCTGCAGCAGCCGGCGAGTCTGCTCGTCCAGCGAGCCGAAGGGCTCGTCCATCAGCAGGATGTCAGGATCGACGGCCAGTGCGCGAGCCAGGCCGACGCGCTGCTGCATGCCGCCCGAGAGCTGCTTGGGCAAGCGGTGCTCGAAACCGGCCAGGCCGACCTGCCGGACGAGCTCTCGGGCTCGCTGATCGCGCATGTGCCTGGGAATGCCGCGCATCTCAGCGCCGAAGGTGACGTTGTCCAGCACGCTGGCCCAGGGCAGCAGGGCGAAACTCTGGAAGACCACTGCCCGCTCCGGGCCTGGTCCGGTCACCGGCTTACCGTCGATCAACACCCGTCCGCTGTCGGCGGTCTCCAGGCCGGCCGCGATGCGCAGCAGGGTGGTCTTGCCGCAGCCGCTGGGGCCGATCACGGTCACGAATTCGTGGTCGCGTATCTCCAGGTTGAGGTCCTGGAGGGCGACGACGGCCTCCTCGAAGCCGTCGCGGCCGGGGAACGTCTTGTGCAGGTGCTCGATCAGAATCATTGCTTGCCGAGCTTGGCCAGCACCTCGTTGATGATGGACACGTCGGCCACGTCTTCGACCTTCACGCCGGGCTTGAGCTGGTTGGCCTTGGTGAAGAAGTCGATGCTGTAGGCCATTTTGTCGGCGTCGAACCCGCCATTCTTGTCGAAACCGTTGATCGACAGATAGCCCTTGATGATCTCGTCGATGCTGTCGTCGTTGCCGAGGTTGTACTTCTTGTTCGCCTGCTTCAGCAGGTCAGGATTGGCCAACACGGCCCGGTCAGCCTTGATCAGCTCGGTCACGAAGTCCACCAGGGCGGGCCGGTTCTTGGCCAGGAAGTCGTTATTGACGTACATCGCGCTGCTGTCCAGCTTGGGCAGGTCATGGGCGAGATCGGCCAGCAGGTGGAAGCGACCGGGCGCCTTCTTCTGGAGGTCGATCCAGTCTGCGAGCTCGATGGGCGTGGCGTCGATCTGGTTGGCCAGAATGGCGGCGGCGCGCTTGTCGGAGCCCGGAATGACGAGGATATTGGGCTTGGCCTGCGGGCACTTGTCCTGCAGCCAGGCATTCACCATGGCGGTGCTGACGGCGCCCTCGCTGTGAATCGCCAGCCGCTTGCCATTGAGAGTGTTGCAATCGGTGATGGCATTGATCGCGGCGATGGCCCACTCGTTGGAGTTGCGGTCGCCAATGAGCTTCATCTTGCCGCCCTTCTGGATGGCTTGCATGACGGTGTAGGTCGAGCCGCTCCCAAGCTGGGCCTCATTTTTGTTGACGGCCTCGACTGAAACCTCTGATTCGTTGAAGGTGACGTTATCGACCTTGTAGCCCATGCTCCGAAGTGCGTCCTGCGCCATCAGCAGCGGAATGTACGAGAAAGCTGGCGTCGACGAGTTGGAGAACTTGATGGCTGGTTTGGCGCCGCCGCTGGCCGCTGGAGAAGCTGCCGCGGCAGCGGACGCCGCAGCGCTCGGCTTGGCGGAGATAGAGGCCGCGGGCGCGGGGCTGCTGGGCTTGGCAGCGGCCGAGGCGGGCGCCGCCGGAGCGGAGCCAGGCGGCGCCGAGGCTGGCGCGGCCGTGCCGCCACAGGCCGCTAGCAGGAGCATCGCGCCGGCGGCGATGGCGGGGAGGGTTCGGTTCATTCGTGGTGACTCCTTACCTGAATTAGTTCGCCCAATAGGTCAGCCGGCGGTCCAGCCACTGGACCATCTCGGCCATGAAAACAGCAACGATCATTACGACCAGGACAACCGCGAGGACATACTGCGCATCGAAGCTGCCCTCGTATTTCTCCACCAGCGCGCCGAGGCCAACCAGCGCGACAAACAGCTCGCCGTTGATCATGCCCTTGACGGCCCGACCCATCCCCAGCCGGAGACCGGCCATGGTCAGCGGCAGGGACGCGGGCAGCAGCACGCGGCGAAAGACCTTCGACTCACGGGCTCCGAACGAAATGGCCATTTCAATGAGTTCGCGGTCGACGTGTCGAAAGGCGACGAAGGTGTTGTAGACGATGATGGGCCAGGCGTAGAGCACGACCACGGCGATGCGCGTCGCGTCGGACAGCCCGAAGATGGTAAAGAAGATGGGCGCGAAGATAATCGAGGGACTGATCAGCAGCCAACTGACGTGAAGGTCCAGCGCCCACTCGACTTTCCGATAGCGGCCCATCAGCGCGCCGATGGGCAAGCCGATGGCAACGGACAGTAGGAAGCCAATGCCCAGGCTCTTCAGGCTGGCCAGGAGATTGGCGATGACGAGCCCTTTGGCAGTTAGCTCCCAAAGCGCCGCGGCAACCATCGAGAACGGCGGGAACCAGACGAATTGGAAGGTGCGGCCGATCAGCTCCCACAGGACGATGCCCGTGGCGATAGCCAGCAGTGGCACATGCCAGCCGCTGCGTGGCAGCAGGTGGCCAAAGGGCAGACTGGGCGGCTTGGCGACGGCAGCCGCACGCGCAACCGAGCTCATGTGGAGGCGTCACTCGCCCAGGAAAGGGTGCGGTGCTCGAGCCAGCGCATGGCCAGCATGGCCAGGATCGACTCGGCAATGACGATGAGGATCACGCCGTAGAGCCGATCGCCATCAAACGAGCCTCGGAACTTCAGCAGCAGACGGCCCACGCCGACTCCGACCAGCAGCAGCTCCGAAAGGACCATGCCCGTGAACGCGCGGCCAATGCCCACCCGGAGCCCGCCGATAACGGCTGGCAGCGAGCCGGGCAGGAGGATGCGGCGCCAAATCTGAGCTTCGGATGCTCCGAAGGAGCACGCCATCTCGATCAGCGTGCCGTCCACGCCGCGCACTCCGGCGCGGGTGTCGACCACAATGACCACAAAGGTGAAGATAAAGACGATGGCCACGCGGGCGCCTAGCCCGATGCCCATGGCCATAATGAACAGCGGGATCAGAGCCGCCATGGGCGTGGTGAGCAAGATGTTGAGGTAGACATCAAGGAAGCGCTCGGCAGAGCGCAGCCGGGCCATCAGCAAGCCCAGCGGCACGCCAACAGCAACCGACAAGCCATAGCCGATAAGCAGCGCCTGGTTGCTGATCCACAGCGGGCCCCAGATCGCGCCGCCCGCCAGGAGATCCCAGGTGGCAACGATGGTTTTGGAGAACGTGGGCAGCAGCAGGCTCTGGAGATTGCGGGTACTCAGCTCCCACCATAGGGCGAACGCGACAATCGTCCCGAGGCGCAATCCCCATTGCCAGATGAGCTCCCGGCGTTGCCGCCGGCGGACAACCGTTATCAACTCAGCCCTGCTGTGACGCTCCGTGGTTGTGGCGCGACACCGTCCAGCGTGCATGGTGCGCCCGTGCTCGAGCGATGTGCTCCTTGGACCTGGCCTCGGCCTCCGCGGCGTCATGCGCGCTAAGCGCCGCGCAAATGCGCTCATGCTCGTCAATGACAAGCTGGCCGCGTTCGGCGTTGGCGAAGCAGCGCAGTGAGAACGTTCGCACCAGGTCGTGCAGGTTACTGGCTACATCCAGCAGATGCCGGCTGCCGGTGGCGCGGTAGATGACCTCGTGATAGCGGCGGTTGGCGCGCATCATTTCCAGCCAGTCGCCCTCGTGCAAGCACTCCCGCTGCGTTTCAAGCAGCACCGCCAGCTTGGTGAGATCGTCCTCGCTCACGCGCGGCGCGGCGAGGCGGCCGGCCAAGCCATCGATGACCTCGCGAATGACGTAGATCTCTTCGGCCTCAACGGGATCGATGTCGCGCACGACCAGGCCACGCAGCGGATCGGTCGAGACCAAGCCCTCCGCGCTGAGCCGCTTGAGCGCCTCCCGCACCGGCGTGCGGCTGCTCTCGAACTGGGCGGCGAGCTCCAACTCCACCAGGCGGGTGCCAGGTGGAAGCCTGCCTTCCAGGATGTGATCGCGTAAGGATCGGTAAACTCGCTCGCTGCTCGGCAGCGCCGCCAGTGGCAGGACGCCCAGATCGACACTCATAGCCCAGTTGGCGGCCATTGTATACAATGGCGTACAGTTTACTTTTGGGGAGGCAATCCGCCATGGGCAAGAGCCTGCGCACCTACCTGGACCAGCTGAAGAAAGAGCGTCCCAATGAGCTGAAAGTCATTACCCGCGAGGTGGATCCCGTCCACGAGATCTCCGGTCTCGTAGAGAAGCTGCAGAAGCAGGGGCAGTTCCCGGCGCTGCTGTTCAAGAACGTGAAGGGCTCGCAGTTCCCGGTGCTCATCAACCTCCACGCTTCGTTCGAGCGCATGGCCCTGGCCGAAGGCGCGAAGGACCTGCTGGACATGGAAGTAACCCAGGGCGAGCGCGAAAACCACCCCAAGGATCCCGTTTGGATCGACGCCAAGTCCGCGCCTGTGAAAGAGGTCATCTGGGCCGACAAGGACGCCGACCTTGGCAAGTTCCCGTTCACCCACAAGAACGAGCTGGACGCCGGCCGCTACATCTCAGCGGGTGTGACGATCATGCGCGACCGTGAAGGCAACATCAACATGGGTATGTACCGGCACCAGATCCAGGGGCCGCAGCAGCTGGGCATCATGATCAATCCCGCCAACCAGGGCAGCCACATCCTGCGGGACTGGGAAGAGGCTAAAGAGCCATGCCCGGTGGTCATCGCGGTGGGGCACCACCCCTGCTTCTACATGGCCGGCGTGGCCAAGGTGCCGCCTGGTGAAGAGATCAGGCTGGCCGGTTCGCTGCTCGGCGAACCACTCGAGGTCACCGACGGCGAGACTGTCCCGCTGCCGGTGCCGGCCAACGCGGAGATCGTGATCGAAGGATACGTCCATCCGGGCGAGCGTCATCAGGAGGGCACCTTCGGCGAGTGGCCAGGCTATTACAACAAAGAGGGTCCATGCACCTATGTGCGGGTGACGGCCATCACCATGCGCAAGGACGCGATCTGCCAGGATCTTCTGAACGCCCACCCCGAGCACACGATCCTGGGCGCCGTGCCGCGCATGGGCTCGCTGTACCGCGGCGTGCGGGCAGTGATGCCCAACGTGACGGCGGTCAACCTGCCGTGGTCCGGCGGCTGCCGCTCCTTCTGCTACATGTCCATGAAGAAGCGCGCCGAAGGCGAGCCGACGCAGGCGGCCTTCGCGGCCATGGCCATAGAGCCCAACATCAAGCACACCGTCATCGTGGACGACGACATCGACGTGTTCAATGAGACCGAGGTGCTGTGGGCCATGGCCATGCGATTCCAGGGCGACCGCGACCTGAAGATCATCCCTAACGCGCTGGGCTCCCACCTGAACCCCAGCGCCTACGGTTACGACCGGCTGGCGTGGGGTGTGATGGAGACGAAGCTCATTTTCGATTGCACCAAGCCGCTGCCGCCGTTCAAGTTCGCCGAGCGCGCCCGGGTCAAGGCGGACGTGGTGGACCGCATCAACCCCGAGGAGTACCTGGAGGAGTGGAAGTAGGGCCTTGCCCGAAGGCGGGTTAGACGCCGACCGGTGGTTGCGGGAGCACGCGTTGTGCGCCCTGGCCACTGCGCGGCGTGACGGCTCGCCGCAGCTGTCGCTGGTGTCGTATGGGTACAACGGCCAGGACATCGTCATCTCCACCACGAGCACGCGGTCCAAGTGGCTGAACAGCAAGCGTCAGGCGAAGCTGGCGCTGCTGGTCCAGGACGGGCGACAGTACGTGGTGGTCTACGGCCGGGCCGAGCACATCGAGTCCGACCCGGCGCGCCTGGAGGCTATGAAGCGCATCCCCAGCTACCAGCGGCGGCTGGAGCGCAATCCATCGGAGGCGGAGCTGATCGCCGAGCTGGACGCAGAGAAGCGGGTGATCCTGCGGGTCATCCCCGACAGGATCATCCCGCACTCCTAGCCGTTCGGCCAGGTTGACCGCCTGCCTGGAGGCGCCTAGAGTCGCTGCATGAGAGTAGGCATCCTGGGCAGCGGCGCCGTCGGCCAGGCGTTGGGCACCGGCTTGACCACATTGAGCCATGACGTCAAGATCGGCTCGCGCGAGCCGTCCAAGCTAGACGAGTGGGTCGCCCAAGGGGGCCAGCACGCCTCGGCTGGCACCTTCGAGCAAGCGGCTGCCTTCGGGGAGATCGTGGCTCTGGCCACCCTCTGGGCGGGCACCCAGCAGGCGCTGGAGCTGGCCGGCAAGCGGAACCTGGCCGGCAAAGTGGTCATCGACGTGACCAACCCCCCGGACTTCAGCCAGGGCCGGCCCGGCCTAGCGCTGGGCCACACCGACTCGGGCGGCGAACAGGTGCAGCGCTGGCTGCCTGATTCCAAGGTGGTCAAAGCCTTCAACTCGGTCGGCAATCCCTACATGTTCCGGCCGGACTTCCCCGGCGGGCCGGCGGACATGTTCATGTGCGGCAACGACGACGGCGCCAAGGAGACGGTGGCCCAGATCTGCCGAGACTTCGGCTGGAACCCACTGGACGTGGGCGGCATCGAGGGCGCGCGGCTGCTGGAGCCGCTGTGCATCCTGTGGGTGACGGTCGTGCAGCGCACCGGCGTCCATGCCCAGGGGTTCAAGCTGTTGAAGAAGTAGCCGTTTAGTCGCCCTCGCCTAGCCTCTCCCTCCGCGGAGGGAGAGGCATTTCGAAGTCACGACAGCTCCTGGCGGAGGCACTCGACAAACTTGCCGAAGATCTCGTCGGTTCGTCGGCGCATGGGGGTGGCGCCAAGGGAGGCGAGGCGCCCCAGGACCTCCATGTGGACGTTGAGCAGGAGCCGCGTGCCAGCGCCGGAAGGTTCGAGGGTCGCTTCGAGCCGGCCGTGCACGCGGGCCTGGCCGCGGCCGTCGCTGCCGCGCAGCTCGGCGGCGAGCCGGCTCGGCTCGTCCAGCTCCTGGATGCTGATGGTCAGCGGCAGCTGCAGGCGGAAGGGGCCCAGTTTGTCGGTGACGGTGGCGGAGTACTGGCCCTCCTGCAGCTGCCGTACGTCGGAAACGCCGGGGATGCAGCCGCTCAGGCGCGGCAGGTCGCTGATCAGCTGCCAGCACTCGGCCGGCACGGCGGGCACCTCTGTGTCCTTCGATATCTCCAGCAGCACTGGAGTTAGGTTACGGGATTCAGGATTGGGGATTCGTGATTCGGACTGCGTCTCAGCAGGGGAATTCCGAAGATGACTACGCTCAGGAAAGCGGCTGAGCCGCACGCGAGCGCAGCGCCGGGGCCGCCCAAGACGGAGGCCGCCGCTCCGGTGTCGAGCTGGCCCAGCTGCGGGCCGCCCGCGGTGAACATCCAGGACAGCGCGGACACTCGGCCGCGCAGCTCGTCGGGCGTAGATAGCTGAACCATGGTGATGCGCGGCACCTCGGCGACCACGTTTGCCAGCCCAGTGCCAAACAGGACGATGAGAGCCAGCCAGAAGGTTGGTGACAAGCCGAGAAAGACGAGCCCCAACGCTTCGGCTCCATAGGCGGCCACCATGACCGGGACCGGCCGCTTGATGGCGCCTCGGGCGCCCAGCACCAGGCCGCCGGCGACCGCTCCGGCGGACAGCGCGGCGTTCAGCCAGCCCAGGCCGGCCGGCCCAACAAGGAACACGTCCTTCGCGAAGATCGGCAACAGGCCGCGGGAGGTGCCCAGGGCACGGGTGGTGAAGTCGATGATCAGTGGCCACAGGACGAGCGGCTGGCCAACGGCGTAACGCAGTCCGCCAACGACCAGGTCCCACCTGGTGGTGGTGGCGCTTGGAGTGCGGGGCGTTGGCCGCATGGCGACGACGGCGGCGGTGAGGACCAGGAAGGAGATGCCGTTGGCGACATACGTCCAGCCCAGCCCCACGGTGCCAATGAGCACGCCGCCAATGCCAGGGCCGAAGACGGTTGCGCCTTGTCGCAGGAGGGTATTGAGGGTGTAGGCATTCGCCAGCTCATCGGCGGGCACGACGTTGGGCACGAGCGCCTGGCGGGCGGGCCCATCAAACGCCTGCGCGGCGCTGATGATGGCGGTGACGATGTACAGCGTGGTCACGCTGACCGTACCCCTCATCGTCTCGACGATGAGCCAGGTGGCGGTGATGACTCTGGCGGCCTGCACCCACAGCAGCAGGTGGCGGCGGTCCGTGACGTCGGCCACGGCGCCGCCCACGAGTGTGAGCGCCAGGAAGGGCACTGCCCGGGCGGCGCCCACGAGGCCCAGCTGAAGGGCCGAGCCGGTGAGGACGTAGACGTGCCAGGCGATGGCGACCACCTGCATCTGGTCGCCGACGGTGGAAACGAACTGGCCGCTCCACAGCAGCCGGAAGTCGCGATGACGGAGCGTGGTTAGGGCGTGCTTATGGCGGGGGTTTGTCATGCCGAGCGCTCTTGCCTGCGCGCTCTAGGCTCCCTCACCTAGCCTCTCCCACCGCGGTGGGAGAGGAATTATGCGATTGCCTCCGCCGTCAGGCGGTGCTCGACTTTGTGGAAGCCTTTCCAGAGGGCTTCGTAGAAGTAGCGGGCGCCGAACTCGATGCGCAGCGTGCGGGTACGCTGGTCGGAGTTGTTGAAGTGCTCGTGCATGGTCATCTTGGGCGGCACGTGCACCGCGTCTCCGGCTTGCCAGTCGTAGCGCTTGCCATCGACCTCCGAGTAGCCGCTCCCTTCGAGGACGTACAGCATGGCCTCGGTGTGGGTGTGGGAGTGGCTGCGCGTCTTGGGCGTCTCTTCAAAGATGTTGGTGATGGCCACGGCCTTGGCCTGGAAGCCGTTGGTCTCATCGCTCAGGCTCTCGCTGCCGCCCATAAGGATGTAAATCGCACCGTGGCGATGGCCCTGATGCCCCACGGCCTGCTCGGCATGCGCGCTGTGGCCGTGACCCTCATGGCCATGCCCATGATCGTGGCCGTGGTGCTCGTGCCCGTGGCCATTGCCATGCGCCGTAGCGGCAGAGGCAGCGGCGGCGCGCTGGGCCTCGCGGCGGGCGTTCTCATCGATCCAGTCTTCGGGGTAGAGCGAGATGCGCCGGCCGTCCTCGGCGA
>DATGVV010000531.1:0-5683 GCA_035299885.1 Chloroflexota bacterium
CGGCACCTCGGCGCACAGCGCGCCGCCGTCAAGCACGCGCACTAGGGGCTGTTCGATCACATGGCCGACAACGTCGGAGCGCAGTCCCCAATGCTCCAGCACCTCACGCACTTCTTCCACCCGAGCCGGCGACACCACCGCCAGCATGCGCTCCTGCGACTCGGACAGCATCACCTCCAGCGGGGTCATGCCGGTCTCGGAGCGGCTGACGCTGGCGACCTCCAGCTCGACGCCGCTGCCGGCCCGGTTGGCAGCCTCCACACTGGAGCTGGTCAGGCCGGCCGCGCCCAGATCCTGCAGGCCCAGCAGCAGGCCGCGATCGAGCAGCTCCAGGCAGGCTTCGATCAGCAGCTTCTCCAGGAACGGGCTGCCGACCTGGACCGAGGGGCGCTTGTCCAGTCCCTCGCCTTCCAGGTTGGCTGACGCAAAGGTGGCGCCGTGCAGGCCGTCCCGGCCGGTGCGGTTGCCGATCAGCAGCAGCAGGTTGCCGGCGCCGGAGGCGGCCGAGCGCACCAGCTTATCCTGCCGCAGCAGTCCGACGCACATGGCGTTGACCAGCGGGTTGCCGCGATACGAATCGTCGAAGAACACCTCGCCTCCCACCGTCGGGATGCCGAGGCAGTTGCCGTAGTCACCGATGCCGGCCACCACGCGGCTGAGCAGATAGCGGCTGCGCGGCTCGTCGGGGAAGCCGAAGCGCAGCGAGTTGAGCAGCGCGATGGGCCGCGCACCCATGGTAAACACGTCGCGCACGATGCCGCCCACGCCGGTGGCCGCGCCCTGGTAAGGCTCGACCGCGCTGGGGTGGTTGTGGGACTCGATCTTCATGGCGATGGCCCAACCCTCGCCCACGTCGACGACGCCAGCGTTCTCCTCACCGGCCCGCACCAGCACCCGAGGGCCGTCCTTGGGCAGCTGACCAAGCAGCTTGCGCGAGCTCTTGTAGCAGCAGTGCTCGCTCCACATGGCGCCGAACAGGGCCAGCTCCAGCTCGTTGGGCTCGCGCCCCAGCAGCTCCAGGATGCGCTCGTACTCGGAGGCCGTGAGGCCATCCAGATCCCTGTCCCCCTGGGAGAGGGCTGGGGAGAGGGAATCCTGAACGCTCGTGGTCACCAGGTTCCCTCACCTAGCCTCTCCCATGGCGATGGGAGAGGAACGGAGGTTGCCATCACGCCGCCACCAGCTCGCGCATGAGCGCGTTGAAGATGTACAGCCCATCGGTCGAGCCCAGCAGCTCCGACACGGCCCGCTCGGGGTGCGGCATCAGGCCGAAGACGTTGCCGCTGGCGATGCCGGCCACGTTGTCCCAGGAGCCGTTGGGGTTGGCCTCGACGCTGACGTCGCCGGACGAATCGCAATAGCGCAGCGCGATCTCAACGGCCGGCGCAGACGGATCCGGGCAGTAGTTGCCCATGCCGTGGGCGATGGGCATGCGCAAGATGGCGCCCGGCTGCAGGCCCCACACCGGCGCTTCGACGCGGCAGTGGATCCACTCGGACCGGAACTGCAGCGAGTCGTTGCGCAGCAGCGCGCCGGCCAGCAGCCCGCACTCGACCAGCACCTGAAAGCCGTTGCAGATGCCCAACACCGGCCGGCCGCTGTGAGCGAAGTCGATGACGTGCGGCATGACGGCGGAGAAACGGGCGATGGCGCCGGCCCGCAGCGCGTCACCATGGGCGAAGCCGCCAGGCAGGATCACGGCATCGTAGCTCGACAGCGGCTCGCTCGAGGCGTGCCACAGCCGTTCCGCCTCGTGGCCCACGGCCGCCACCGCGGCCACGGCGTCGCGATCGCAGTTGGTGCCAGGGAAGACCACCACGGCGACTTTCACTGGACGCTGGCCTCCACCTGCAGGTCGAAGCGGTAGTCCTCGATGACCGGGTTGGCCAGCAGCTTGCGGCACATCAGGTCCACCTGCTGCTCGGCCGCCTGGCCGCTGTCGGCCTCCATCACGATCTCGAAATAGCGCCCGGCACGGACGATCTCGACCGAGCCGAAGCCCAGCTGATGCAGGCCATCGAGGATGGTGCTGCCTTCGGGATCGCGCACCGATGCCCGCGGCGAGACGTACACCCGTGCCAGGAAGCCGCTCATCCCTGCTCCCTGTGGGAGAGGGCGAGGGAGAGGGTCACCTGGAGGGAAACTCCTGGCCGGTGATCCGCTGGTAGCCCTCCACGTAGCGCTCGGTGGTGCGCCGGATGACCTCCGGCGGCAGCTTGGGCGCGGGCGGAGTCTTGTCCCAGCCGGTGGTCTCCAAATAATCACGCACGTACTGTTTATCGAAGCTATTTTGCGATTCGCCGGCCGCGTAGGCCTTGGCTGGCCAGAAGCGGCTGGAGTCCGGCGTCAGCAGCTCGTCGATCAGCATGAGCTGGCCGTCCACCAGACCGAACTCGAATTTGGTGTCGGCCAGGATGATGCCGGCCTGCTCGCAATGCTGGGCCGCAAAGCGGAAGATGCTCAGGCTGGCCTCGCGCACCTGGGGGGCAAGATCGTCGCCGAGCTGCTCCCAGACCTGGGCCAGCGTCATGGGCAGGTCATGGCCTTCCTCAGCCTTGGTAGTGGGCGTGAAGATGGGCTCGGGCAGCTTGCCGCAGAAGGGGATGCTGTCCGGCACGCGGTAGTCGTCGGTGGCGTAGTCGCCCCGCTGGTAGGCGGTCCAGCCGGTGCCGCACAGATAGCCCCGGACCACTGCTTCGACGTCGATCCGCTGGGCCTTGCGGACGATCATCGCCCGGCCGGCGAAGGCCTCCGGCACGTCCATGGAGATGACGTGGTTGGGCATAACGTCCCTGGTCTGCTCGAACCACCAGGCCGACAGTTGCGTCAGCACTTTGCCCTTGAGCGGAATCGGGTCAGGCAGGACCACGTCGAACGCCGACAGGCGGTCGGTCGACACGATCAGCAGCTTGTCGCCCATGTCGAATACGTCGCGGACCTTGCCGCGGCGATACAGGTTCAGACCCGGGTCGCTGGTATCGATGCTCATCCTTCCTCCCTACTCGAAGCTATCAACTCGTTCCGCTTGCTCGCGGCGCCAATCAGCAAGTCGCCCGGCGAGGGCAGAATCGTTCAAGGCCAGTATCTCGAGAGCCAAATAGCCGGCGTTGGCCGCGCCGTTGATGGCCACCGTGGCCACCGGCACCCCGGGCGGCATCTGGGCAATGGCCAGCAGGGCGTCGATGCCGTTGAGCGCGCCCGCGGCCAGCGGCAGGCCGATGACCGGCTTGGTGGTCATGGACGCCACGGCGCCTGGCAGGGCGGCCGCCATGCCAGCGCCGGCGATAAACAGCTTCGCTCCGCCGCTTTCGGCGCTACGCACGACCTCCCTCAGCCGTTCCGGGGCGCGGTGGGCCGAGCACACGTGAGGGTGACAGTCCACGCCAAACCGCTCCAGCACCTCAATGGCGCCTTTGGCGGCGGCCACGTCAGATTTCGAGCCGACGATCAGGGCTACTTGCACCGTAGGCGGCTGCGCCGCGGGAGTCGGGAGTCGGGAGTCGGGAGTCGGGACCACTCACCGGCCCCCGGCTCCCGGCCCCTGGCCCCGGCGCTCAGCGCCTTCACTGCAGCGCGTCACGCATCTGGTAGAGCTTGCCTTCGGTCTTCATGGCCGGCGCCACCATCAACTCAGCGCGGTGCATCTCCCGGATGTTGCGTGCGCCGCACATGCTCATGGCCAGCCGCAGCGCGCCCACCAGGTTGCGGGTGCCGTCGCTGCGGGTAGAGGGGCCGAACAGCAGCTGCTGCAGCGAGCAGGTGACGCCCACCTCGATGCGCACGCCGCGCGGCAGCTCCGCATGGCCGGTGGCCATGCCCCAGTGGAAGCCGCGGCCCGGCGCCTCGCGCGTCTGCGCCAGCGGCGAGCCGATCATGACCGCGTCGGCGCCGGCCGCGATGGCCTTGGATACGTCGCTGCCGAGGCGCATGCCGCCATCGGTGATGACGGGCACGTAGCGGCCGCGGCGGCGCTCGAACTCGTCGCGCGCCGCGGCCACGTCGAGGGTGGCGGTGATCTGCGGCACGCCCACGCCCAGCACCTGGCGGCTGGTGCAGGCCGAGCCGGGCCCAACGCCCACCAGCAGCCCGGCGATGCCAGATTCGAGCAGGTCCATGGCGGCCTGGAAGCCCACGCAATTGCCGGCCAGCACCGGCACCGGAGCTCGCTGGCAGAAGCCGGTCAGGTCCAGTGCACGGCCGGAGCGGCTCTCGTAGTGGGCCGTGGCCACCGTGGACTGAACCACCAGGATGTCGACGCCGGCCTCATAAGCCATGGGCGCCAGTGACTCGGCTGACTGCGGCGTCACTGAGGCCGCGGCCAGCTGTCCCCCGCGCTTGATTTCGCTGATGCGCGCCTCCACCAGGTGGCCCTTGATGGGCTCGTGATACAGCCGCTGCAGGGCCATCGTGGCTTCTTCCTGGCTGGACTCGGCCACCTCTTCGAGCGCCTCGTCGGCCTTCTCGAAACGGGTCTGCAGGCCCTCCAGGTTCAGCACGGCCAGGCCCCCCAGCTTGCCGAAACCGATGGCGAACTTGGGATCGACCACCGCGTCCATGGCCGAGGCCAGCACTGGCATGGTCAGCTGGTAGTCGCCAATCTGCAGCGAGAGGTCGATATCGGCCGGGTCGATGTTGACGGCGGCCGGTGCCAGAGCCACGTCGTCGAAGCCATAAGCCTGGCGCAACGTACGCGTGGGAGTGAGTACGTCAGTGGTCACGCTCTGCCTCCTTCAAAGCACAAAAGCCCGGGAGCACATTCGCTCCCGGGCCGACCTTCATTGGTCCGCAAACTTTCAATCTGCCACGATCTTACGATCTATTCCCTACTGGATCAATGTCGCCCTGGCACAAACCCAGACCGAGCAACCGTCCAGCATGGCCAAAGCGACAGAACTGCTACGGAAATTGTAGCGTTCGGAGGCGCCGTAAGCCGGCGACTAACGACTCGTCACGCCGGCTTGCGCCGCGGGCCCAAGGTGTCGAGATCCTGCTGCAGGGCCTCCCAGATCCGATGAGCCTCGGCGATCAGGCGATGGGCATCCGAATCGGTGAAGGCGGTTGGCGGCTCGATGGCCGGCTTGGCCCTGGACTCCAGGTGGGCAGCACCGAGATCGTGAGGCTCGTTTTGCATGGCCCGGCCACTTTGCCAGAAAACAGCCCGGCTGCCAAGTCGCGGACCCGGAAGTCCCAACCGGCAGGACCCTAGTGGGCTATGGCCCTCTTTAATGTAGTCGTAAGCGCCCACACCAAGGGGTTGGATACCCTCGGCCTGCCGCTGCCGGCACACCTCGATTCACGAGCCTGAGCCTGTGACGTTAGGCCGCGGTGGCTGTCGTCCCTCGCACCCAGACGTTCACGTCGACCTCGAAGCCTTTGGCGCATGAGATGTCGAAGGGGTTGCCGTCGGGGTCATATGCACGGAACTCGGCCATGGGGCGGTTCGAGGGCCGCCGCCCAAGACCAACGTCCATCGGAAGGCTCGTCAACGTCGCTTCCAAATCCGGCACGACGAAGCCGAAGTGGTTGAGTCCGCCGCGAATGTCTCTGGCGGACTCGTCGCCCCGATCAATCATCTTGGACGGTTCCATCAGGATGGCCATGCTGGTGTGGCCGTCGGCCGCGAAGCGAACGTCCGGGAACTCGTCGCGCTGCGCCCAGCTGCTGGTGGGCTCGCGGAAACCGA
>DATGVV010000532.1:0-4037 GCA_035299885.1 Chloroflexota bacterium
TGGGGAGTGTCAGGCGGGATGCGGACCACCGATTCGGCTTCGGCCACGACGGTCTCGTCGCCGAGCTGCATGGTGAGCGAGCCCTGGGCCACAAAGAACATCTCCTCGATGGGATGGGTGTGCAGCGGGATGGACGAGCCCTGCTCCATCAGCAGTTCGCCGACGAACAGCGTGGTCACGCCGTGCTCGGTGGCCATCAGGTTGCGACCACGCATGCCAGGCCGGTTGGGGATGTCGCCTATCGGGCTTGCCGGGTGAATGTGCTGGGTCATCGGACCGTCACCGTCTCGCGCAGGGGCTGGATGACGGCCTCGGCGAAGCGCCGAATCTGCTCCAGCAAGCCCGGGCCCGAAAACACGATCGCGATCTCATCGGCCCCGTCCGCCGCGGCCTGCCGGCAGCGGGCCAGCACCTGGTCGGCTGTCCCCGCCAGGGCAAAGCGGTCAATCCAACGGTCAGGGACCAGATCTCCGTAGATGGGCTGCATGTGGTGGTGCGTGTCGTAGCTGTCGCGCAGCCGCTCGTATGGCTCGCGATCGGCGGCATCGAGCCGGCCCAGCCGATCCTGCCGGCCGAAGGTATTGATGGCTTTGCGGGCCACCACACCGCGCACCGCCTGCCTGGCTACGGCCGGATTGGCATCGATACTGCCCGTGGTGTACAGCACGATCTCCACCAGGCCCACCGATCGGCCCGCCTCGCGCTCGCCCTCGCGCACGGCGGCCACGTTCAGTGCCAGCTCATCCACGGCGCCGGCCACGAACGTCCCGTCGGCGATCCGCCCCGCGAAACGATGGGTCCGGTCCGAGGACCCGGCCACGTACACCGGCACTGCCTCGCCCGGCGCATAGGCCAGCCGCAGCTTGGTGCCGCTGCTGTCCACCTCCTCGCCGCGCAGCAGCGCCCGAATTTCGCCGACGCCCCGCTGAACCTGAGCGAGGCTGGCGCGCGGCAGCCCCATGTTGGCCGGGCCGCTGTCTCCAACGCCCATGCCCAGCTTCACCCGACCGGGAGCCAGCTCGGCCAGGCTGGCCAGCGCGGCCGCCGTCAGGCTGGTGTGCCGGATGTGCGGGTGGGTCACGCCGGGGCCGATCGCCACTCGCCGCGTCGCTCCGGCGATGGCGCCCAGCAGGACGTACACGTCGCGCCAGATCAGGTGCGTGTCTGCGACCCAGACGGTGTCGAAACCGAGCTCCTCCGCCAGGACGGCTGCGCGCAAACCGTCGGGCGTCGGAGCCGTTGGGAACAGGCCCAGGCCGAATTTCAGAGCTGCCATGCGCTATAGGGTAAGGTTCTCGGCGAAATTCGCGAATCGCCAAAGGAGCTCGGCTGATGCCTTTCTTCGTCAAAGGGGATGTGTCCATCTATTACGAGGTGCACGGCACTGGGTTCCCGCTGCTGCTGCTGCCTCCTGGCGGCATGAACGCCCAGATCTCGTCGTGGGGCCGGGCGGCTTTTAACCCCATCGAGATCTTCTCGCGCGATTACACGGTGGTCGTGCTCGACGAGCGCAACGCCGGCCAATCGACCGGCCCGCTGGACATGGACGACCCGTGGGGCATGTACGCCTCGGATCAGCTCGGTCTCATGAACCACCTGGGGATCGAGCGCTTTCACGCGTTGGGCTGCTGCATTGGCTGCTCGCAGGTGCTGCACCTGATGAAGAAAGCACCCGAACGCGTGGTGGCGGGCGTGCTGGAGCAACCCGTCGGCATCGACGAGGCCAACAAGACCACACTGCCCAATATGTGGGTCGAATGGGCCAAGGAGATGATCGCCAAGCGCGACGACGTCGACATGGCCAAGGCGGAAGTGTTTGGCCGCAAGATGTGGAGCGGCGACTTCGTCCTGAGCGTCAGCCGCGACTTCGTCGGGTCGTGTCAGATCCCCATGTTGGTGTTGCCGGGCATCGACCTGCCCCATCCCACGGCCATTGGCCGCGAGGTCGCGGCGCTGGCGCCAAAGTCGGAGATCCTGGAGCCCTGGAAGGAGCCGGCGGACCTGGTGCCGAAGACCGTTGCCCGCGTGCGCCGCTTCCTACGGAGTCACACGCCCAGCTGAGCCGCCACCCAGTCCAGCATCACGCCGGCCGTGCGCGGCGTGTGGCCCATGTGGCCCACCGGCGGGAAGAAGCCGGTCTTCGGATCGCCGTGCTCGAACAGCAGGTACATGTCCTCGATCGGGAAGATCGTGTCCTTGGTGCCGTTTACGCACAGCAGCGGCGCGCAGGACTGATCCAGCACGTTCTGCGTCAGCAGCGATAAGCGCGGGCTGAACTTCACCCAACCGTCGAAGCCATCCTGCCCGAAAGCGTAGGCTAGCGTCTCGGCCAGCTCGTAGGCGTACTCGCCATACTGCGCCTTCTCGATCCACTCCGGCGTGAAGGCGAAGTGGGCGCAGCCGCCGTGGTTGACCGCGCAGCGGATGCGATCCCGGCGCACGTGCGCCAGCTTGGCAGCCCAGTAGCCGCCGGTGCTGGCGCCCATGACACCGACGCGTGAGGAGTCGACGTCGTCGCGTGCGGCCAGCCAGTCCAGCACGGGGTCCCACATCCGCTCGCCGTCCTCGCAGCCCTTCATCGGGGCCTGCCCCACGCCCGCGCCATCCATCGCCAGCACGGCAATGCCGCGTGCCAGGTAGGCGTCGGCGCGGCGCTCTTCCTTGAAGCCGTCGATGCCGCCCCAGCTGATTAGCGCCGGGACGCGACCCGCTACCTTCGGCCGGCGCCAGTAGCCCACGATTCGATCGCCTTCGCCGGCCCGGCCTTTGAACGGGATCTCCACCCGTTCCTGCGGCGGGTCGAACCACCGGCCTGCCTTGAGGTAATTGGCCACGCATTTCTCGTAAGCCGCCATCTTGCCGGGCGAGTTGGTGGTGGGGTAGCGGCCCAGCCGGTAGTAGCCGTAGGCGCTCAGGTACTCCTGCTGCGCCGTCTGCACGTCGCCCTTCGCTTCGGCCTCCCGCGCGCGCTCCTCGTGGGGGCGCGCGACTTCCATGAAAGCCGCGGCCCAAGCATCGTGATCCAGCGACGTCAGGCGGTCCAGGACAGAGGCCACTGCCTCGTACTCGACGAACTCGAAGGTGCCGCGCCGGGCGCGGTCCAGCATATTCTCCTTGGCTTCCCCATATGGCCGGACGTAGCGTTCGATCGGCATAGCGCGTCCATTATGCTCCTAGGGCTATGAAGTACCCGACCACCTATGCCACGCCTGACGGCGAGTCCCATTTCGGCGAGGAGGAGCTGGCCGAGTCACCCACCATCGACGCGGACGCTCCGCTGCTGCCGGCAGCTGGCGTGTTCGTCCGGCGTACGCCCGGCGACTGGGCCGTCAACTGGCACACCGCCCCGCGGCGGCAGCTCGTCATCCCGCTGCGGGGCACGATGGAGATCGAGACCAGCGATGGCCAGGTGCGGCAGTTCGGGCCGGGCGCCATGTTCCTGGCGGGCGACACCACGGGCAAGGGCCACAAGACCCGGTCCGTTGGCGGCCAGGAGCGGCTCACACTGTTCATACCGTTCCCCGACGGAGCATGAGCAACATCAGCGAATTTGTCCGCCGGCTCACGCCGGAGGACGGCGAGTTGGTGATCGAGCGCCGCGAGCCAATCGTGTGGGTCATCTTCAATCGCCCACAAGTGCGCAACGCCATGACCCGAGCCATGACCGACCGGCTGGTGCAGGTGTGCCAGGATGTGAATGAGGACGCGGCTATTCGCGTGCTGGTGCTGACCGGCGCCGGCGGCGCGTTCGTGGCCGGCGCGGACATTTCCCGGCTGCGGGCCATCCAGACGGAACAGGACGTGCGAGAGCACGAGCAGCGAGGCAACCGCATCTGGGGCACGGTGGAGTCGGTGCGCGTGCCGGCTATCGCCGCCATTGCGGGGCCATGCACCGGCGGCGGCGCCACGATCGCGGCCTGCTGCGACCTGCGGCTGGCCTCGCCCTCAGCCCGCTACGGCTACCCCGTTGCGCGCACGCTCGGAAACTCGCTCTCCGCGCGGGATTATCTGCGGCTGGTGATGCTGCTCGGCGAGGC
>DATGVV010000533.1:0-4931 GCA_035299885.1 Chloroflexota bacterium
TGGCTCGCCCGCTTCAATTTCTGGCTCGACATGAAAGTCCGCCTCTATGAGACCGATGCCAACGGCCACATGAGCCAGCTCACCTACTTCGGCTGGCAGGAATGGGCCTCCTTCGAATACTGGGCCAACCTCGGCTACAGCAGCTACTTCGCCAGCATGGATGACGTGTCGCTGTTCATGGGCGAGCAGTACTGCCGCTTCGTGGCCGAAGTCCAGTTCGGCGAGCCCATCCGCTTGGGCGTCCGCTGCGCCCGCCTCGGCACATCCAGCGTGGGCCTCGAATACGCCTTCGTGCGCTCCGACGGCAGCCTAGCCGCGCTCGGCACCAACAGCCAGGTCCTGGTGGAAGTGGCCACCCGTAAGCCACGACCCATTCCCGACCACCTCCGCGCCGCCATCCTGCGCCTGGAAGAGGGCTAAGGAAATCGTCATACCTAGTAGAGTCAACGTATGACGATGCTCAGCTTTCGTGTCGACGACGCGGGCCGCTACGGCGGCGCAATCGTGGGCCGAGAAATTGGGTCTTGAGCGGTCGGAGTTGCTTCGCAAGGCCCTCCACCATACCTCGTGCGGCTGCAAAGCGAGCACGACGCTCACTCCTGGGAGCGGCTTCCGCCAACGCAGGCAGAGCAGGCGCTCTCCGAAGTCGCTGATTGGGGTCCCGCCGAGGATTGGTCGGATTGGGCCGATGCAGCGCGGTGAAGTCTGGTTTGCCGCCACGGGCGGCGGCGATCCACCCGTGCTCGTCCTCACTCGCGATCCGGTGGCTGATCGCATCCAGTCGGTAGTTGTCGCGGCACTTACCCGGACCAAACGCCATCTCGTTTCCGAGCTCGATCTCACGGCCGCCGCGGACGGCGTGCCTTCAGACTGTGTGGTGAATTTCGACAATCTGCACACGCTTCCGAGACAGGTCTTTCGACGGCGAGTTGCCATGCTGACACCCTCCCGCATGGCTCAGGCGTGCCAAACCCTAGCCGATGCCCTCGGCTGCTAAACACGCCCGAATTTCATCTTTCTTTAATCGCTGCCTACGGCCTCGTAGTTGGTGCACATCGGCGAGAGCCGCCGAGTAGCCGGGAAGTGCTGTAAGCGGTGCTGGCGCAGGTGACGTCAAAGGCAGACCCCGGTAGGGCCAGTGGCGCGGCAGGCGACTCGACGTAGTCGAGGGGTGCCGGGTCTGGTAGAGTCGTGGCCCATAGACATCCACGCCAGGAGTTCGACCTGATGGAAATGCGAACCATCAATCGTGAGGATCTGTTGAAGCGGACAGCGTTCCACCACGACTGGGTCAATGTGGGTTATACGGATCCCCGCGAGCTGCAGCAGTTCACGATGATCGGCCACCCACGCCTGGGACAGGAACAGCCTGTAACGCCCATCATCGACGGCGACGAGGGATTTTCTCTGACTGTGGTCTCGGCCAGCCCCGGCCATGGACCGCGCATGCATAACCACGCCGAGAACGAGACGTTCGTGGTCCTGTCCGGACGATGGCGGTTCATCGTCGGGGAAGGGGACGATCAGCAGGAGATCGTGCTGGGCAAGTACGACACCATCTCCATGCCGAACTTCGTGCCACGCAGCTTTGTCAACCTCGAGAACGATAGCGGCGGAGACGAGCAAAGCCTCGTGCTGGCCCTGAACATGTCCGATCGCCCCTAGCCAGCTCTACTACCATCTGACCGCTCGTAGAATGGCCAGACCGGCGACGGATCGCTGCATGTAAGGAGGAAGGCGCATGCGGATCGCGACAGTCGAAGTCCTGCCTGTATCGGTGCCGATGAGGCACCCATTTGGCGGCCGCAACACCTTGTCGGTGGTTGTGGCGCGGCTGCGCACGGACGATGGGCTGGAAGGTCTCGGCCAGGCTATGGCCCTTACGCTGCGCCATTTCGGGAGTCTCGTCACGGCCGTCGAGGAGCTGGGCGAGGTGGTGGTGGGTGAAGATCCCCGGGAGACGGAGAGGATTTATCGCAAGATGAGCCCCGGCGGCAGCTGGTCGGGTTCTGGTGGCATCCCGACCCAAGCCACCGCGGCCTTGGACGTCGCCATCTGGGACCTCGCGGCCAAAGCCGCGGGGCTGCCACTCTACCGACTGCTCGGCGGCTACCGTAACCGCGTTCGGGCGTACGCGACCACCCGGCTCGGGCGTGATCTGTCTCTCCCGGAGCTGGTCCAGACAGCGTCCGCGCTCGTCAAAGAGGGTTTCAAGGCGGTGAAGATGAACGTCGCCGGGCACCCTTCGGTGGCCATCGAAGTGGAGCGCGTGCGCGCTGTGCGCGAGGCAATCGGTCCGGATGTGGACTTGATGGCAGATGCGAATTCGATGTGGACGCCGGCTCAGGCAATCCGCGTCGGCCATGCGATCGAGGAGTTCCAGCTGTTCTGGTTGGAGGACCTCGTCCCGATTCACAACCTGGTCGGCCTAGCCGAGGTGTGTCGGGCACTGGATACGCCGATTGCCACCGGCGAGACCTTGTACGGGTTCACTTCGTTCCTGCCGCTCTTTGAGGCGCGAGCCGTCGATGTGCCGATGCCGGATCTCATGCGCGTCGGCGGCATTACCCCGTTCAGGAAGGTGGCTCACATGGCTGAAGCCTTTGGCCTGCCGGTGGCAAATCACCTGATCCATGAGGTTTCGACTCACCTCGTGGCTGCCGTTCCTAATGGCCTGGTCGTCGAATACGTACCGTGGTCGTCCGAGGTATTCCTGGGCTGTCCGGAGCTGCAGGATGGCGACTTAGTCCTGAGCGAGCGTCCAGGCCATGGTTTGCAGCTCGACGAGACATTCGTAGCCAAGCACCGGATCAATTAGCGAGGGAAAGACATGCGCAACGGAATAAAGATTATTGACTGCGATAGGCACGTTATGGAGCCTCGCGACATGTGGGACAAATATCTCGACGCGCCCTATCGGCACTTTGTCGGCAGCGTGGTGGAGCGTCCTCCTGTCGGTGGAAAACCGTTGGACATCCACGCCGACCACCAACGCCGGAGCGTGTTCGACGGCGATCCGTACTGGCGGGGCGCCTACAAAAACGCCGTCCGCAACTTCTTCGACAACAACTCCTACCTTCAGGACATGGACCGTGAGGGCGTAGACATCGGCGTCCTCTTCCCGACCACTGGTCTCGGCTTCTGCTGGTATGAAGACATGGATTCGGAGCTGTCGGCGGCCCTGTGCCGGGCCTATAACAACTGGCTCAGCGACTACTGCTCTCTGGCTCCGGAGCGCATGCTGGGCATGGCCCTGCTGCCGGTTCAGGACGTCGACCTCGCCGTCGCTGAGCTCCGCCGAGCGGTCTGCGAATTGGGCATGGCAGGCGTGTTCTGGCGTCCCAATTCCCATTTCGGCCGGCGCATCTCCGACGAGGCCTACGAGCCTATCTTTTCGCTGGCTCAGGAGCTGCGTGTGCCCATCGCCTATCACGAGGGCAACACCGGGTACGTCAGCCCGCTGCGGGGCGGTGGCTCAGAGGGCTATGGATTCAAGTGGTTTGGCAGTGGCCGCGATGAGACACGTTTTGCAATGCATGCCGCGCGGCATCCCATGGAGCAGATGGGTGCCTTTATCTCCCTGGCCAGTGAGGGAGCGTTCGACCGCTTCCCCAGGCTCAATTTCGCCTTCCTCGAGTCAGGTTGCGGCTGGCTGCCCTATTGGCTGGAACGCCTCGACGTGATGCACGCCAACCCCATCTACAACAAGAGCTACCACGGTGAGAGGCGACCGAGTGACTACTTCAAGCGCGGCCAGTGCTTCATCTCGTGCGAGGCCGAAGAGGCCGAAGAAGGCGTGCCCGTGCTGCGCCGCCTCCTCGGAGAGGACTGCCTTATGTGGGCGTCGGATTACCCGCATCCCGATGCCGTCGTCTACTTTCCGAACACCGTTGGCCCCATAGTGGACGACGAGCATCTCTCGCCGGAGTTCAGGCGCAAAGTGCTCTGGGATAACCCGGCCCGCTTCTACAACCTGAAAGACCGCCAAGGAGCCCGCGCTTGAAGCACGGCTACAAAATTTTCGACGCCAATCGGCACGTCGTTGAGCCTCGTGACCTCTGGGAAAGTCGCCTGCCCGAGCCGTTTAAGGCCCAGGTGCAGGTCGGACCGACGCCGCTCGATATGACGGTAAAAGGCCGGCCCATGCGCTTGCCGCGGACCAATTACTTCGACCATCCGGCATACCGCGCTGCGTTCCAGCATGCCATCGACAACGGTTTTAGTGCCGAAGTCAACCTGCGCGACATGGACAGCGAAAACATCGATGCCGCCCTGCTCCTGCCGACGGCGGGACTCTACGCCATCTGGGCCGACCACGTGGACGCTGCCCTTTCGACGGCCATGTGCCGTGCCTACAACGATTGGCTGCATGATTACTGCCAGGCTGATCGCAAGCGTCTCAAGGGCATGGCCTTGCTTCCCCTGCAGGATCCGCAGGAGGCTGGCACGGAACTGCGCCGCTGCGTCGAACAGCTGGGCATGGTGGCTGGCTATGTCTCCTCCTCGCCATTAGTGAACCGCAAGCTGCATGACCGCGTGTACGACCCGCTGTACCGGACGGCCGAAGAGCTGCACGCGCCGCTCGTCATTTCCCAGGCGGGAGGCAGCGTGCTGCCTCAGATGGGCCAGGATCGCTTCGAATCCTATTACGCCCAGGAGGCGGTGCTCGATCCGTTCGAGGCCTGGCTCGCGGTCGCATCACTGATGGGTCACCACGTGCTGGAGCGCTTTCCCGAGCTGAAGATCGGCTTCTTCGGCGCCGGTTGTGGCTGGTTGCCCTGCTGGCTCGACCGTCTGGATGAGCATTGGGGTGGGCCCTTTGGTACGGACGCGCCGGGCGCCATGCCACCGATGCATCTCTTCCGAACACAGGGCTTCGCCGCTTGTGACCCGTGGGAGCACACGCTTTCTGACGTGATCGAGGAGATGGG
>DATGVV010000534.1:0-2555 GCA_035299885.1 Chloroflexota bacterium
CGCGTCGAGGATCGTGTTCAGGCCAAAGAAGTGGTCGCCGTGGCCGTGGGTGATGTAGATCGTCGTAAGGTTCTTGCCTGTCGCGCGGATCCAGTCAACGACCCGGCCCGCGTCCTCGAACGTGATGAGCGCGTCGATGAGTACTGCGTCCTGCTCGCCGCTGATCAGCGAGACCGAGCTTGCTGGCCAGGTTGGCTTGCCCGCACCCATCGGGGCAATCAGCCCGGCGATCGGCTTGTACGCAATCACGAGTACGTCTAGGTGTAGTGGACTGGACATGTCAGCTCTCCTTGGTGGTGCCCGCCAGTCATGCCGAGCAGGGTCTCCCAGGAAGCGTCGCTGATGGCAGGCGCGTTGTGGGCGGCCTGAGTGTGCCGGTTCAGCGCGCCTGCGCGCGCCTGTGCGCGCCTCATCAAGCGCGTGGGGGCAAGTGCAGGCTGATAGACTGCGCGCGGGTGAGCTCTGCGCCTGCGATGGACACCTCGCAGGCAGTTGAGTCCTTTCGCGGCCTGGTGCTGCGCCACCGAGGCCGAACAGGCCTGACGCAACGCGAGCTGGCGATCCGCATGGGCGCGGGCCGGCGGACCGTCCAGGACTGGGAGGCCGGCGTCAAGTACCCGAGCGCCGAGCGGCTGCAGGCGCTGATCGTGGTTCTGCTCGCTGCCGGTGGCCTGACCGCGGGACACGAAAGGGAAGAGGTAGCGGAGCTTTGGGCCGCGGTGCTGCGGGAGGCACCGCGGATGCGCACCCCGTTCGACGAGGTGTGGTTCACCCGGCTTTTGGCAGACCACACGGCGCCGCTCCAAACACCCGTACCCGCCGGCCATGTGAGCCCAGCTGCGTCAGGCAGGAGCGCGGCGGAAAGCCGTGCCGTGGAGCCCACGTTCCGCTTCGCTCCACGGGGTGCACGGCGGGAAGATTGGGGCGAGGCGCCAGATGTCCTCGGGTTTGTGAATCGCGCTGAGGAGTTGACGACGTTTCGCCGATGGATCCTGGAGGAGCGCTGTCGGCTGGTGGCGGTGCTGGGCATGGGGGGCATCGGCAAGACGACACTCGCCGCGCGTTTCGCTCAGGATCTGGCGCCAACCTTCGAGCGCCTCTACTGGCGCAGCCTGCGCGATGCACTGCCCACTGGCGACTGGCTAGGAGGAGCCATCAGCTTCTTATCCGACCAACAGGTTGTGCCACCCGAGAGCGAAGCCGCGCGGCTCGCCGTGTTGCTTCAGCTCTTGCGGGACCGGCCCAGTCTGCTGGTGCTCGACAACTTCGACACGCTGGTCGAGCCACATCAGCGGGAGGGACGCTACCGAGACGGCTACGCCGGCTACGGCCGGCTGCTGCAAGCCATCGGGGAAGGGCGGCATGGCGGCTGCCTGCTGGTAACCAGCCGCGAGTCGCCTCCGGATTTGGACATACTCGGCGGCGCAATACGCACGTTGCAACTCGGCGGCCTGGGCGTTGCCGAAGGGCAGGTTCTGCTGGCCGACAAGCAGCTCTCGGGCAGCAAGGACGAGTGGGCCGATCTGATTGCCCGATACGGGGGAAACGGGCTGGCGCTGAAGGTGGTTGGCGAAAGCATTCGCCAGGTGTTCAGCGGCGACGTTGGCGCGTTCCTGGATGAGTCGGGCTCAGGTACGGTCTTTGGGGGTATCCGACGGCTGCTGGCCGAGCAGATCGAGCGTAGTTCGGCGCTCGAGCAGGAAGTTCTGCGAGTGTTGGCCGCGGAGCGCCAGCCAGTCACCCTCGCCGAGCTGCTCGCCGCCCTGGGCCCGCGCGCCGGGCGGGGGACGCTCCTGGAGGCGGTCGCGGCGCTGCGCCGGCGCTCGCTGGTGGAGCGCGCCGAGACCACCGGCCGGACTGCATTCACGTTGCAATCAGTAGTGCTCGAGTATGTGACCAACCGCCTGGTGGAGGAAGTGGCCGACGAGATCGCGCGTGGACAGCCGGTGCGGCTGGTGGATCAGCCACTCATCAAGGCGCAGGCCAAAGACTACGTACGGAACACCCAGGAGCGTCTGATCGGCGAGCCCATCCTTCAGCACCTGGAGATGGAAAGTGGCCATGGCGCAACGGAGCAGCGGCTGCTAGCGCTGCTTGACGGCTGGCGCTATCGGCCAGAAGCGGAGCAGGGATATGGACCTGGCAATGTCGTCAACCTGCTCCGGCTGGCGCGCGGCGACCTGCGCAGCGTGGACCTCACACACCTGGCGCTTCGCCAGGCCTACCTGGCGGAGGTGGAGGCGCAGGACGCTAGCCTGGCGGGCGCCCACCTGTCTGAGGCTGTGCTGGCAGAGTCCTTCAATTACCCCATCTCGGTGGCGCTGAGCAGCGACGGTACGTCGCTAGTGGCTGGGACCGCTGCAGGGGAGGTATGGCTCTGGCGCGTGGCGGATCGCAGGCCTCAACTGGCGATACAGGCGCATACCGGGCCGGTCTATGCCGTGACAGTGAGTGCGGACCTGCAGCTGCTGGCCAGTGGCGGACTGGACGGAAAGGTGCGGCTGTGGGAAGTGCCCGGTGGTCGGCTGCTGGCTACGCTGCACGGCCACATCGGC
>DATGVV010000535.1:0-8144 GCA_035299885.1 Chloroflexota bacterium
CGCAAGGTCACCGTGGGCGCGGCCTGCATCGCCAACAAGGTCAAGAACCCGCCGCTGAACGAGCTCGGCCGGCCCATCGTCACCAAAGATTGGAAGCTGGAGATGGGAAACCTGCGCGCGAAGCGGGACTGGGGCTACGCCAAGGAGTACGTCCAGTTCATGTGGCTGATGCTGCAGCTGGACAAGCCCGACGATTTCGTGGTGGCCACGGGTGAGACCCACAGCATCGAGGAGCTGTGCCAGACAGCCTTCGCCCACGCCGGCTTGGATTGGCGCGAGCACGTGGTTGTGAACGAGGCCTTCGTGCGGCCGCTGGAAACCGGCCCGCTGTGCGGCAACCCCGCCAAAGCGGAACGGGTACTAGGCTGGCGGCCCAAGGTGCGCTTCGAAGAGCTGATCGGCATCATGGTCAACGCCGACCTGGAGAAGTTCAGTTAGGCTGTTGGCTTGAGGTAACCAGTCTCCAGGATCTCCATGGCCATCTAGACTGGCGCAGTCATGCCATCACGATAGCGTCCACTGGAAAGCGTCGCCTCCGGTGCTGACTGCCAGGCGCTGAAGATCGGGCTTGGTGTAGAGGCCGATCTCGAGCTTGCCCGCGCCGGCGAGCGAGGCGGAGAGGTGGTGCTTGTCCCGGACGGTTTCACCGCTGTCCCACAGGGACGTGGGATAGCTGCCGTCCGCGGGCACGCCGTCGTGCTGGGCGATGAGGTTGCCCTCGGCGTCCAGCGCATGCACGAACACGGTGTAATCCGCCGGAGGTTTGCTCAGCGCCGACCAGGTCAGCACGACGTCCTCACCGCTGACTTCGACCGCTGACAGGCCGATCTCGCCAGCGCCAAACACCGCTCGCGGAGGCGCAGCCTGGGCAAGTGGCCGGCCCCGGACCTTCAGCGGCCCGACACGCACCTGGTCGCCTCCGGACAGGACAGGCAGGCGGCTGCCGTTGTCGTCGTACAGCCCCAGCTCCAGCCAATATCCGCCGATCGGGGCGTCTGGCGCGAGAGCCAGGTCCACATCGCTCAGGAGCCCGTCACCGGCTTGCCACTGGGCTCCTAGGAAGACCGGCGGGTCTTCGCTCGACGACCACACCTTCCCGGTGGCGTCGACCACGTGCGCAAACAGGTGGATCCGGCTCAGTTGTGGAGCGGGTGCCTGGCCCAGCTGCCACTCCAGCCTGAGCTGGCTCGGCTGGCCCGCTGCCAGCGGCGGCACGCTGACTCCGGCCAGCCGCACGCCGCCCCCAAACTCGGCCTCGAGCGGCTGCACGTTGAGGGAGGATTCGCCCAGCCGAACTAAGCTGTAGATGGGCTTCTTCGTGCCGCCACTGATCTCCCCGACCGGCGACTCGAGCCGATACTCCGGCAAAGCCGACCCGTTCGCCGTGTCGTCTATCAGCAGCAGCGCGCCTGGCTTCGGCAGGACGCTCGAGTAGTTGCTCCTGAGTGCAACGGCAGCGACGCCGCCCTGGCTGAGAAAGCGGAATACCTCCTCGAACCCTGCACGAGGGCCGATGTATACCGGCCGGCCCTGACTCGAGTCAAGAGCCAGCTTCGTCGCCTGCTGCGTGTAGCGCAGTGGCACGCCATATGGTGGCGAATAGCGCAAGAACGGATCGTAGTCGGCCGAGAACGGGCGCGCGACGTAGTAATCCGACGGCAGATCGCCGGCTGCGAGCTCGCTTTGGAAGCCAACCCACTGCCACAGGCGCAATCCCACCAGCAGGCCCAGCACGGCCAATCTCAGTGGTGGGAGCGGCAGGCTGGCGATGCCCAATCCGGTCAAGACGGCTATGGCCGGGAAGACGTCGAGGAAGTAGTGTGGGGCCACCGCCTCGGAGTGGCGAATGGATGCGGCCACCGGCAGGACGAGCCACAGCACGAGCAGCGCCGATGCGGGCTGCCCCTTGGCAAAAGCGGCGATAAGCCCGATCAGCAGTAGGCCCAACACCACCCAGCCCACGATGTCCAGTGGCGCGGACGAGAAGCGCGCGTGGATGTCGCCACCGATGACCGAGGCGACGACTCCGAGGGCCTCCGGACTGGCCTGCTTGGGCGCGCCAAGAAAGCTACCGGCCGCCTTCAGGTCCGGGTAGCCATGGCTGAATTGAAAGTAGGCGTAGGGCGCCAGCGTCAGCGCCAGCAGTGCGCTCACCAACGCCAGGGGCGCGGCGCGGAGGTCTGGCCAGCGAATCGCCGCGGCGGCCAGCAGCACCAGCAGGAAGATGGCCGCGGTCAAGTGCAGCTCGGCCGCCAGACCGATGGCCAGGAACCCCAGCGCGAACTGGCCAGCCCGCCCCGTTCTCAGGAAGCCGATCAGCGCCCACAAGGCCATCGCGCATAAGAACGGCACCAGCGCCCCATTGGAGACCCAGCGAGCGTTCAGCGCGGCCGCCGGCAAAATGGCGTAAGACACGCCCGCGGCGGCCGCCGCAAAGGGCGTCGCCAGCTGGTGGACCGCGGCGTACACGAATGCCGCTGCCAGCGCATCAAGCACCCCCTGGAACGCGGCGACAGCCACAGGGCTATGGGTGAAGAGCAGCGGCAGCGCCAGGATGGCTGTGATCAGCGGCGGGATATTAACGCCTACACTGAATGTCGAGCCGCCAACCAGCGGGATCTCACCCGTCTGCGCGAAATGGGCCGCTCGGACGAGCAAATGCACCTGGTCGATGTCGAACGGCGCCAGATCGATCTGGAACAGCCGAACGAAGAGGCTGAGGCCAAGCACCGCCGCGGCCACGAGCCATAGGCCTGGCTCTTCGCTTGTGGACCGCTGACGAGATCGAAGGCCGGGCTGGTTAAACGACGTCCGTCACACCGGCAGCGGCGGCAGTGTGTCCTCGTCCAGACCTTCGCGAATGATCCACACGCGGCACCTGGCGCTGGACAGCACGGCCGGGACGGTCGTGCCCAGGTAAAACTTGCCGTACTTCTCGCGGCGCTGAATACCCAGGATCAGCAGCCCAACCTGGCGATCCTCGGCCTCGTCCACCAGGGTCTGAGCCACGTCGCGGGCCTGGATGATCTCGGACTCAAGCTGACACTTCAACTTGCTGGCGGCGTCCTCCACATGGGTGAGGATGGCGTCGGCCCGCTTGGACTCCTCAGACATGCTGGCGTCGAGCGGCAGCGTGCGGGGCACCTCCAGCACGTGCACCGCGTACAGCTTGCCCTTGGCCTTTTGGGCGACGCCGCAGGCCAGGCGGACGAGCTGCGTATCCAGCGATGAGCCCGAGATGGCCAGCAGGATGTTGCTGCGAGCCACTAGGCGGCCACGGGCGCCAGCAGGATGGCGCGGACTCTGGAGCCTGCCGACACCTGCTCTGCTTCAGCCGGGATATCGAGCAGAGCGTTGGCGCGAGCCATGGAGGTCAGGATGCCCGAGCCCTGCGGGCCCGTCAAGCGCGCGACGTACCCGTCAGCGTCTCGGCTGACAATCGCTCGCAGGAAGCTCCGGCGGCCGCCACGGTTGTTGACGGGATCGAGTACCGTCACCTCCGCGGTAGCCGGATCCAGGCGCTGCTGGCCCATCATCTTGGCAATGGCCGGGCGCACGAAGATTTCGAAGCAGACCATCGATGACACCGGATTACCGGGCAGGGAGATGACCGGCGTCCCCTCGAACACCCCGAAGGCGACCGGCTTGCCGGGCCGGATCGCGATCCGCCACAAGCGCAGCTGCCCGTGCTCCTCCAGCACACGTTTGACGTAGTCGAAGTCGCCCACCGATACACCCGCGGAGGTGATCAGCAGGTCGGCTTTGAGACCTTCGTCGATGTGGGCTCGGATGTCTTCTAAGGTGTCTCGCGCCACCCCCAGGTCGCGCGGAATTCCGCCCGCCTGCTGGATCTGGCAGACCAGCGTATAGCTGTTGCTATTGCGGATCTGTCCGGGGCCCAGCCGATCGTCTACGCCAACCAGCTCGTCGCCACTGGCCATGAAAGCCACCACCGGCCGGCGGTAGACCTTCACCCGGCCCCGGCCAATGGAGGCCAGCACGCCGATCATGCCGGCACCCAGGGCGGTGCCCTTGGGCAGCACGGACTCTCCCTGGCGAACGTCCTCGCCAGCTTCGCGCACGTTGTCCATGGGCTGCGCCTTCACGCTGATGTTCACCACGCCGTCCAAGCCGCCGTCGGTATCCTCGACCGGCACGACGGTATCGGCGCCGGCGGGCATGACCGCTCCGGTCATGATGCGGATGGCCGTGCCCGGCTCGACGGCCTTATCGGTGACGTGGCCGGCCGCCTGGTCGGCGACCACCTTCAGCCGGCCGGGCGTGTCCTCGCCGCGGACGGCAAAGCCGTCCATGGCGGAGTTGGCCTGCGGCGGCACGTTCTCGGTCGAAACGACGTCCTCGGCCAGCACCTGCCCGAGCGCGTCGATGATCGGCTTGTCCTCGACCTCGAGCACGGGGATCTGCTCGAGGATCTGGGGCAGCGCCACGTCTAGCGGAAGGAGATCGGGGAAGACGGTGCGGCCACCCTCGTGTCGGGCGTGGTGGCCGTGCTCGTGGTCATGCGACGGCATACTGGTCGTCGATCGTACGCTGTGGCGGCACGGCAACCGCGCCGACGCAGGCGCCAATGAAATCGCGATACAGCGGATGCGGCCGGTTGGGCCGCGATTTGAACTCGGGATGGAACTGTGTGCCCACGAACCAGGGATGGTCTCGCAGCTCCACAATCTCGACCAGACGCCCATCCGGCGAGATACCGCTGATCAGCATCCCGTGGCCGGTCAGCATCTCGCGATAGTCGTTGTTGAACTCGAAGCGATGGCGGTGCCGTTCCGACACGGTCGCCTCGCCATAAGCATTGGCGGCTTTGCTGCCGGGCACCAGCACGCACGGGTAGGCGCCCAGGCGCATCGTCCCACCTTTCTCCGACACACCCATCTGGCTGGCCATCAAGTGGATAACCGGATGCTGGGTGAACTGGTTGAACTCGGCGCTGTTGGGCTCGTCTGAGCCCAGCACATAGCGGGCATACTCGATCACCGCCACCTGCATGCCCAGGCATAACCCGAAGTACGGAACCTTGTTCTCGCGGGCGTAGCGTGCCGTCGCGATCTTGCCTTCGATGCCGCGCGAGCCGAAGCCGCCGGGAACCAGGATGCCGTCCGCGCCATCCAGCCGGCGTAAGCCATCGGGCTGCTCCAGGTCCTCGGAATCGATCCACCGGATGCGCACGTCGCGCTCGTGATAGATGGCAGCGTGCTTCAGCGATTCGGTCACGCTGATGTAAGCGTCCGCCAGGGCCGTGTACTTGCCCACGACGGCGATCTCGACGTTAGGTTTAGGCGTTTTGATGCGCTCGACCATCTCTCGCCAGGCGCCAAGGCCGGGGGCGCGCTGCTCGAACCCGAGGTCCTCGAGGATCAGGTCGCCCAGGCCGGACTCCTCGAGCACGAGCGGCACCTCGTAGATCGTATCCAGCGTCAGCAGTGGGATGACGGCGTGCTCGCTCACGTCGCCAAACAGTGCGATCTTCTCCCGCAGATCATCCGCCATAGGATGATCGGAGCGAGCCAGCAGGACGTCTGGCTGAATACCGATGCGCCGCAGCTCGTTGACGCTGTGCTGGGTCGGCTTCGTCTTCAGCTCGTCCGTAGAGCCCACATGTGGCACGAAGGTGACGTGGATGTAGAGCACGTTCTGGCGGCCAACATCCTTGCGCATCTGCCGGATGGCTTCGAGGTAGGGTAGGCTCTCGATGTCGCCCACTGTGCCACCCACCTCGACGATCACCACCTCGGCATTGCTGAGGCGGCCAACGCCGACGATGCGCTCCTTGATCTCGTTGGTGATGTGCGGGATCACCTGGATGGTGCCGCCGAGGTAATCGCCATGGCGCTCTTTGGCGATGACGGCGTTGTAGATCTGGCCGGTCGTGACGCTGCTGGCGCGAGTGAGGTCCTCGTCGATGAAGCGCTCGTAGTGGCCCAGGTCGAGGTCCGTTTCAGCGCCGTCGTCGGTAACGAACACCTCGCCGTGCTGATAGGGGTTCATGGTGCCGGGATCGACGTTGATGTAGGGGTCCAGCTTGAGGATGGAGACGTTGATGCCGCGGGCCTTCAGGATCTGGCCGATGGAGGCAACGGTGATGCCCTTGCCTACCGACGACACGACGCCACCGGTCACGAAGATGTACCTGGCTTCCCTCATACGTCTCCTCTCACCTGAGCTCCAGCACGACGACCACCGGCTCGGCCGGCAGCGAGGTCTTCGTCACGGTTAATTTGGGCTGCGGCGCCACGCCAGTCTGCCCAATCTCGTGACAGAACTTCTCGACCGGGGTACCGGCCACGCCCAACGCGCTGGGCTCGTAGTGCATCGGCACCACGATGCGCGGCTCGATGAGGTTGATCATCTCGACGGCTTTGACGGCGTCGATCGACTCATCCTGGCCGGCCACCGGCACAAACAGCACGTCCACGTCGGCCAGGGCTTCGACGTCGCTGGAGCTGATTGGCTCCTTAAGCTGGCCAAGATGGCACAGCACCAGGTCGTCCATCTCGATTTTGAACCAGGTGCCCACGCGCTTGCCCTGGCTGAAGCTGGGACAGCCTAGGACAAGGACGTTCTTGACCTCGTACTCGCCGGGCCCGGCAATGACCTTGAAGGGACCGGCCGGCGGCTTCTGAGCTTGCTCCCGATCGCTGACGGTAATGATGTCGGGGTTCAGTTGCTGGAGAGTGGGAGGACTAGGGAGCGTATAGGGGTCGGTGACAATGCTGGCCTCTTTTCCTTTGAGGCGGAAGCACGACCAGCCATGCCAGGTCAGCTCCAAATAGTCGTCTCCGCGGGCGTTACCTCACCAGCACGTTTGTTCCAAGCCGAATAGTAGCAGCATTTGGCGGGCAGCAGGCAGTATTTCTTCACGCGGTCTGGCTAGTACTTTGGGGTCGCTAGCTGGACTTCGCTCGCGAGCGACCGAATACTACGCCTGCCGCCGAGGGAGAAACATGGCAGTCGATCCGGTTGCAGCCGACACGAAGTGCGTCTGCTCCCACAGCTTGAATGCGCATGGGTTGCGTGGCGATCCAGGCTGCAGCTTCTGCAGCTGTCGCCGCTTCGAGCGTCCGGCCGTGGCCAAAGAGGATGTCCAGCTCGGCAAGTACGCCACCATGGCGTTCGAGCTTCTGAGCAAGGATCCTGCCTTTAAGGACATTCCCAGGGAGGGCCTGACGACCTTCGTGCAAGACGGACGCGGGCGCATGTTCGCGCCAGGCGCCCCCCTCCTCAGCCGAGGCGACAAGAGCCACATCCTGCACATCGTGCTTTCGGGCAACGTCACGGTGCAGGCCAAAGATGGCGTGTCCGGCCAGCAAGTGGGCGCCGGCGGGATTGCCGGTGATCTGCGCGCGTTCACTGATGAGCCGCGCTGGGCGAGCGTGTACGCGGCCGACAATGCGCTCGCGCTGGAGGTGGACGTTTCCAAGCTGCGGCCACTGTTCGCCGAGTATCCCGATCTATTCATGGACCTTGTACGCTTGCTCGGAAAGTACAGCGAAAGCGTCGAGGAAGTGGCCAATGCCACCGTCATGGCCGCGCTGGAGCAGCAGTTGGTCGAGACGGCCGAGCAGCACCACGAAGGCCTGGACCCCGACAAGGCGCTCGAGATTGCCGCCCGCTGGCGCAAGATCAAAGAAGAAGAGCGCGATGCCAACCGTGCTCGCGAAGCGGCCAAGGCAGCCATCGAGGCACAGCTCAGGGGCCGGCCACAGCGCTAGCCAAGGAGCACAGCCGAGCGCGCGGGTACCACCAGCCCCCCGGCCCTGAGCTGTGCCGTCGTTCCCGAACCGCCGAAGTGGACGTCACTCGTATCCAGCAGCACTTCCGAAAGGCCAGCTCCGGGCACGGTCACCAGCTCTCCGAAATTGGCCACCAGCAGGCGGCGATCCGCTCCGCCGTCGTAGCTCACGCTGAGCACGTCCTCGCCCACCGCGGTGGCACTCATGCGGAAGCGGTCGTGCAGCCTCAGGACCTTATCCTCGCTGCGTAACCGCAGGCACTCTCGGTAAAGGCGGCGGATCGGACTGTCCTCAGCTTCTTCCCAGCGCAGCTTGGAAGCCACGAAGGTCTGCTCCGCCTGCGGATCGGGAATCTCCACGAAAGAGGCGAACGACTGGAACTCCCTG
>DATGVV010000536.1:0-1589 GCA_035299885.1 Chloroflexota bacterium
CCTGCTGGGGAGGAAGCTCACCTGAGCCTGGATGCAGAAGCCCCCGGGCTGAGCTCCGGCGTCGGCCTGCTGGAAGCGCCAGCGGAAGCCGGCGTGCCTGTTGCTGTGGGTGCTCGAACCCGCGGCACGAAGCTGCAGTGGCTGGCGCTCACAGGATGCCTGGGCGTCGTCTTCGCCGCTCCACGCTTCCTGGGAGACTACGGGCTGACGATCGCCTTCACGCTGTTCGACTACGTCACGCTGGCGCAGGCCTGGAATCTTGTCGGCGGCTATGGCGGCCAGTTTTCCTTGGGGCACGCCCTATTCGTTGGTGCCGGTTCCTATGGTTTGGCGATCTTGCTGCTGCACACGCCCGTACCCCTGTGGCTGGCCGTCGTTCTCAGCGGCGGCATCGCCGCCGCAATCGGCGCGATTGCCGGGCTGCCGTTGCTGCGCTTGCGCAGTGTACTTCGCGGTCGGCTCGCTGGGAATCGCCTTGGCCAGCCTGTCATGGATGGTCAATTGGGACTTCACAAGGCAGACTTAGGGACTGGGGCTGCCGCCCTCGGCCGCCCTCGACTTCACCACGCTTTGTTACCTCACCGCCATCCTGATGGTGACGACCACC
Source organism: Chloroflexota bacterium (assembly GCA_035299885.1). Lineage (GTDB taxonomy): Bacteria > Chloroflexota > JAJPGV01 > JAJPGV01 > JAJPGV01 > DATGVV01. The sequence continues at coordinate 608 of DATGVV010000536.1, forward strand.
GCCTGGATAGGGCTCCTCGCCCGCGGCCGCTTCGGCCTGCGGCTCATGGCCATCCGCGACGACGAAGATGCCGCTGCCGAGGTCGGGGTGAACCCATTTCAGGTTAAGTTGGCGGCGTTCACTATCAGCGCCTTTCTGGCGGGGCTGTGCGGAGCGCTAGTCGCCTTGCAGAAGGTGCAGATCGAGCCCAATTCCGCGTTCAGTCTGAACTGGACGGTCAACATGATCAACATGGCTGTGGTGGGCGGGCTAGCTACGCTGAGCGGCCCCGTGCTGGGAGCAGTGGTCATCTTTGGCATTCAAGAGGCCCTCCAGAGCTATGGCAGCCTGGCAACACTAATCAGTGGGGCGCTGTTGGTGGTGGTCATCTCGACTGCCCCCGGCGGGCTGGCCCGGGCAGTCCGCGGTCAAGGCCTGCGGCTGCCCCGGCGCTGAAGAGGTTTCGGAGTCCCGCGGTTTCGGGCAAAATAACTGGACCCTAACCGGACGGATGGAAGGAGAAAGCAACCATGGCGGACGTGCAGATCACCACCAGCGAGGGCGGGACGTCGGCTTTCGACAGCAACGCTCTCGGGGCCTTCGCAATGTCACTCCGCGGGCCATTGCTGCAGCCGGGCGATGACGGCCACGACGAGGCGCGACTTCTCTGGAACGGCATGATGGACAAGCGTCCTGCACTGATCGCCCGCTGCACCGGTACGGCCGACGTCGCCAGCGCGGTGAACTTTGCCCGCGATCATCATCTGCTCCTCGCGGTGCGCGGTGGTGGACATAACGTGGCCGGCAACGCCTGCTGCGACGGCGGGCTGATGCTTGACCTGTCGCTGATGAAGGGCGTTCGAGTGGACCCCGCAAGCAGTACCGTGCGTGTGCAGGGCGGCGCCACATTGGGCGATGTGGACCGCGAGACGCAGGTCTTTGGGCTGGCAGTGCCGGCCGGCGTCGTATCCACCACCGGCATTGGTGGACTGACGCTGGGCGG
>DATGVV010000537.1:0-14738 GCA_035299885.1 Chloroflexota bacterium
TGGTCGGCGAACAACCGCGACAGTCAGCCGTGCAACGTCTGCCCAGCGAGTTTTCCCAACCTTCCTTTGATTGGTGGGGTTGTCCCCACCATATGGCAGTGGGCACTCATTGGTCGGTGCCAGGATGATCTCGACGTGGCAATTGCCCTGGCGGCCTAGGATTCTGGAGTTACTGCCAACAGGCCATGGATCGGTTGGATGCGCTGTGCCAACGAGGCGAGCTTGATGGAGGTCCTTAGAGGACTAAACGAGGCACCTGCCGGGCCTGAAGCCTGAGCGCGGCCGAACGCGGGCGCTCCTCGTCCGCCAGGCGACATGGAGCTATCGTGAGCACCCTCTACAATCACACTCACTACCGGTGCTTCGAAATCGGTCTTGCGGACGGAAGAGCCTGAGCCCTCATCGGGTGGGGGCCGCGTTTTTGGCCTCAACCTTGGCATTGGCTCCGGTACAACGCGCGACTGCCGCGCCATTTACGACGGCGAATTTCGAGGGCGCGGCTGGGACTACTGGCGTCATGCCGCCAGTCAGTACTGAGACGGTGACCGGCATTACGTACACTGCCCGATTCGTGGTTACGGCGTCGACAACAGGCGCGATTCGCGGCGCAGGCGACGCTTCCGGGCGTACCGGCTTTTTCGCCCTCGATGCTCCAGCCGACGCGAAGCTTACTCTTGAGCGCGCTTACTTCATGGCTTCAGTGGTCGAGGCCATGCGCCCGCGATCGGTGCCGCCGCCACAAGCTGTGTCCATCGTCGTCCAGGACTCCGCAAGTGGCGTGCTCGCCACCTGCGATCAAGCTCCCGCGGACGGGGCCGGAAACCTCGTTGTTCCTCTGGCTTGTCATGTTCCTGGCGCCCGAATATTGGTCACGCCTTTGCCTCAGCCGGGAGTACCTGTGAGCCTTCCCCGCACCGGTGGTGGCTGGAGGGGTGATGCGGCGTTAGCCGAATGCCCGACTGGGGAACGTAGCCTCAGCTTGCCGGCCTAGCGCGCCGTCCTCTTCCTTCGCTGGTGCAGCAGATGTGCGCCATGGGAGGCGCTCTCGTCCCGGCAGTTGACTCCAAAACGGTCGAGTACCACACCCGGCACATCTTCCAGAAGCTGCGGGTGAGCAACCGCACGCAGGCGGTGCTCAGGGCCGAGCGGCTTGGGCTGATCGTGCGGTTGAACGGCGGGAACGGGACGCCGGGCAGGAGTCCCCGCGCGGCACATCCCACCTCGTTCACCAGCTAAGCGGCGCTGAGGTCCTCTTTCAGCGACTGCAGCGTGGCTTCGCCCAGCTCCGTGCTGGCCTCGTAGTGAGCGTGATCGACGGACAGCCGCGCCGGGCTCGAGCCGAAGGCGGCGGCTTGCTCGGGGGTGAACGGGAAGCGCAGGTAGTGGACCGTGGCCGTCTTCTCCTCGGTGGAGCGGCCGGGCTCGGCCTCGGCGCGCACCACGTGTGAGCCGAACGACAGGCTGACGGCCTCCTCAACGCCAATGAAGCGCGGCAGGTCGCGCGGGATGTTCTCCGGATCGGGCAGCTCGATGAATAACGTCGCCTTCAGCTCGTTGGCGTCGGGTACGAGCTCGTTGTAGGTTTCGAGCTCCTCCTGGATGAGCTCCGGGTCGGCGATGCGCTCGGCGCGCAGCATCTCCTGCGTCTGCCACAGCATGGTCCGGAAGTTCTCGAAGACCACCGAGATGTGCTCGCCCAGGGGCACGCGGCGGACGTCCTTGAGCTCGATGATCTGGCGCCGCAGGATGGGCCGCTTCTTCTCGTACTGGTCCAGAGGCAGGAGGTCGGAAATGTGGAGTTTTTTCATAAATGAGCCCTCTCCCCTGCCCTCTCCCAGAGGGAGAGGGAGTTTAGGAAGTCAGAGGCCATAGGCCTCGGCCAGGAGCTGGTAGGGATGGACGGCTTTGAGGCCGGTGCCCTGGCGGATCTGGAGGGCTGAGAGGGCGCAGTCGGTCACGCAAGTGGCGGGCTGGGCATCCATCATGCCCTCACACAGGCCGCGGGCGACGCGCAGCGAGGGCTCGAAATACTGCTTCTTCATGCCCCAGGTGCCGTCCATGCCGGAGCAGCCTTTGTCCACGAACACCACGTCGGAGCTCATTAACCGCAGGAGCTCCAGCGTCTGCTGGCCGATGGCCTGGTACTTCAAATGGCAGGGCATGTGGTAGGCCACCTTGCCCACGTCCGTGCGGAACTCCTTGTTGAGCGTGCCGTCACGCTCCAGCCGCATGAGGTACTCGGTGACGTCGAAGATGCGCGGCGTGAGCGGCGCCATCTCGTCCCGGAAGAAGCTCGGGTACTCCTTCTTGAGCATCATGCCGCAGGTTGGCTCGGGCACCAGCACGTCGTAGCCCTGATCGACCATGCCGCGGATGTGCTCGATGTTGTAGCGGATGTTGGCCAGCGCCTTATCCATGTCGCCGCCATCCAGCTGCGGCTGGCCGCAGCAGCGCTCCTCGACGATGGCCACTTCGATGCTGTTGTGCTCCAGGACCTTGACCACCGCCTGTCCCACCTCGGGGTCGTTGTAGTTGACCGGACAGGTGTAGAAGAGCGCTGCCAAGGCAGCGCGGGGCCGGGAGTCGGGAGTTGGGGGTCGGCGGCCGCGGAACCATGACGCGAACGTCTGGGCGTGGTATTTGGGGAGGAGGCGGTCGCGGTGGATTCCTACGGCCTGCTCCATGAGGACGCGGCCGGGCTTGAAGGCGGCGCCGGCGTTGACCAGCGGCGCGATCTTGCCGAACAGCCGGCCGTTGGCGTCGGTATTGCCCAGGAAGCGGTCCTGGGCGGTGGGGCCGCCCTGTTGTTTGGCGCGCACGGCTTTGGCCCGCAGCAGCAGCTTGGGGATGTCGATCATGAGCTCGTGGGGTGGCGTGTAGGGGCACTTGAGGAAGCACAGCTTGCACTGGTAGCACCAGTCGGTGAAATCGGCCAGGTGCTGGTCGCTGAGCTGGCTGGTGTCGCCGTCGACCTCATCGTCGATGCGATCGAACAGGCGCGGGAAGTCGGGGCACAGCGGCAGGCACAGGCGGCAGCCGTGGCAGACCTCGATCTGCCGGATCATCTCCTGGCGCAGGGCGTTTGGATCCCAGAACTCGGGGGACTCGATCTCGAGGCGGACGGTGCCGAGCTTGCCTACCTCGCTGGATTCGGGGTAGTCGTACATGGGGAGTCGTCAGTCGTTAGTCGTCAGTTGTGCCGGTCAGGCAGCCAGCACGAAAGAGGCCCGGGCGAAAGGCTGCCCGGGCCTAGCTGACGCCTGACGCCTGAGCGCTATGCGCTCAGCGTCTCCAGGCCTTTGGTGAAGCGGCCGGCGTGGGATTTCTCGGCCTTGGCCAGGGTCTCGAACCACTCGGCGGCCTCCTGGAAGCCCTCCTCGCGGGCCACGCGGGCAAAGCCCGGATACATCTGCGTGTACTCGTAGGTCTCGCCCTCGACGGCCGACTTCAGGTTGTCCTCCGACCCGCCAACCTTGACGCCGGTCACCGGGTCGCCGACTTCGGCCAGCAGATCGAAGTGGCCAAAAGCATGGCCCGTCTCGCCCTCGGAGACCGAGCGGAACAGGGCCGCGATCTCGGGCTGGCCCTCGATGTCGGCCTTGCGGGCGAAATACAGGTAGCGGCGATTGGCCTGCGATTCGCCGGCGAACGCCTCCTTCAGGTTCTGATGGGTCTTGGAGCCTTCGAGCTTCGGCATGGACACACTCCTTTTGTGCGGCTTATGTCTAGTTTTTTGGAGAATTATTCTCGTTTACGTTTGGGAGTGTACCATGGCACACTCGGGGCACAGGCCAAAAAACTGGGTGGTGTGCTGGCTGATGTGGAAGCCGCTGGCGCGCGAGGCCTCGCGCGCCAAATTGGCCGGCAAGGTGACGTCCAGGTCCACCAGGCGGCCGCAGGCAGTGCAGATGGCGTGGTCGTGCCGATCGGTGCGGCGATCGAAGCGGCTGGCGCCATCGCCGAACTCGAGCTGCAGGATTTGGCCCGTGCGTGACAGCAGGTCCAGCGCCTTGTAGACGGTCCCAAACGCAACGTGGGGGTGCGATCGCTTGACCTCGGCGTAGATCTGGGCGGCCGTGGGGTGCTGATCGCTGGCCTGGATCGCCTCCAGGATGGCCCGGCGCTGCGGTGTCAGGCGATGCGCGGGACGGGGCATTCCGGGGTGAGTGTAGCAACGGCGCGGTTGAACGTCGGTGTCCCGCCGGGTTTAGCGAGGCCGGGCTAAAGCCGCTGGTACACTCCGCCCGTGCACGGATTCGAGGACGCCGTCATCTCCTTCGTGACCTCCACATTTGCCTCATTCGGCTACCTGGGGCCGCTGCTGCTGATGGCCCTGGAGAGCTGCAACATCCCCATCCCGAGCGAGGTGATCCTGCCGTTGTCGGGCTTCCTGGTAGGACAGGGGACGTTCTCGTTCTGGCCGGCCGTGCTGGCGGGCACCGTGGGCGGCACGCTGGGCTCGGCAGTGTCGTACTGGATCGGCGCGCTGGGCGGCCGGCCGCTGATGCTCAAGTACGGCAAGTACGTGCTGATCAGCGGCGCCGACGCTGCGCGCGCGGACTGGTACTTCGAGAAGTACGGCGAGGCCACGGCGTTCTTCTCGCGCCTGCTGCCGGTGATCCGGACGTTCATCTCGCTGCCGGCAGGCATCACCCGCATGCACTTCGGCAAGTTCCTGTTCTACACGTTTGCCGGCTCTTTGATCTGGAGCATCCTGCTGGTGTACGTGGGCCGAGTGCTGGGCCAGAACTGGATCGAAGTCCGCGAGGTGCTGCAGCGCTTCGACTACGCCATCGTGGCGCTGATCCTGGTGGTGGTGGCGATGTACGTGTACCGGCACGTGCGGCACATGGGCCCTCACCCTAGCCCTGTCCCAGAGGGAGAGGGAACTCCAGGCGCATGAGCTTCGACTGGTCGGGGAGCTTTGCCAGCCGCGTCTCGCGCTTTCAGGGCAGCGCGGTGCGGGAGATGTTCCACTGGGCCACCTTGCCGGGCATGATCTCGCTGAGCGCGGGCAGCCCGGCGCCGGAGCTGTTCCCGGTGGAGGAATTCCGGCGGGCGGTGAACCAGGTGCTGGACGAGGAGCCGGTGGGCGCCCTGCAGTACGGCATCACCGAGGGCTACGAGCCATTACGGGAGTGGATCGCCAGGCACCTGAAGTCCAAAGGCTTCTCGGTCAGCGCCGACGAGGTGCTGATCACCACCGGCTCGCAGCAGGCTATGGACCTGCTGGTGCGCATCCTGGTGGACAAGGGCGACGTGGCCGTGGTGGAGCGGCCCACGTTCATCGCCACGCTGCAGGCGCTGGACACGTGCGAGGCGGAGTTCCTGTCGGCCCCGATGGACGAGCAGGGGATGATCGTGGACCAGCTGGCCGGACGCCTGGACGGCGTGCGCCCGAAGCTGATCTGCGCGCAGCCCAACTTCCAGAACCCGTCCGGCGTGTCGATGTCGCTGCCGCGGCGCATGCAGCTGGCCCACCTGGCCGTCGAGCGGGGCATTCCTATCGTGGAGGACGACCCTTATTCGGAGCTGATCTACGAGGGCGAGGCGCTGCCGTCGATCAAGTCATTCAACACCGCCGGCCTGACGCTGTACCTGGGCTCCTTCTCCAAGATCCTGATGCCGGGGCTGCGCATCGGCTGGGCGGCTGGCCCGGCCGAGGTGCTGGAGAAGATGGCCGTGGTCAAGCAGAGTAACGACCTCCACACGGACGGCCTGGTGCAGCGAGTGGTCAACCGCATGGTGCGCAGCGGCGAGCTGCCGGGCCACATCGAGAAGCTGCGGAGCGAGTACCGAGCCCGGCGGGACGCCATGCTGGCCGCGCTGCGGGAGCATTTCCCGGCCGAGGCGCGCTGGACGCATCCCCGCGGCGGCCTGTTCGTGTGGGTGGAGCTGCCGGAGGGCGTGAACTGCGGCGACTTCATGCGCGCCGCGGTCGACCGGGGGGTGCTGTTCCCGCCGGGCGCCGGCTTCCATCGCGACGGCACCGGCCGGAACACGATGCGCCTCAACTTCTCGAACCAGCCGCCGGACCGCATCCGCGAGGGTGTGAAGCGGCTCGGCGAGGTGGTGAAGGAGCACCTGGCGACAATGTCATCCTGAGCGCAGCGAAGGATCTTCTCGCGAGCCCGCGGGCAAGGTTCTTCGCCTCCGGCTCAGAATGACATAGTGCCTAAGCCGCGGCCGGCTGGCTGGCTTCTGGCGGGACCAGGCCCGTCTCTTTGGCCAGGTCGCCGCCGAGAACGCGGACGACGCTGCCGGGTGGCGGCATGCCTGGCACGGCGTCGGTCCAGTGCTGGAAGGCGATGCGCTGGAAGCGCTGGATGATGAACGGGCCGTGCTTCTCCGGGCTCGACATGGGCAGGCCGTACAGCTCGATGGCGCGATCGGCCGAGCCGGCGGCCAGGTAGGTGGCGCGAATGCCGTCGTCGGTCAGCCAGCTCAGGCGGATGGCCTTGGCCTTCTGGAAGTCGCCGCCAGAGCCGTCGTCGCGGATGGGCAGCGGAATGGCGCGGCTGGCCAGCAGCTGGTCGTCCTTACCGGCATCGGTGAACCATTCGAAAGTGTTGGCCAGCAGGGCTGTGCCGAGCTCGGGCCGCCATTGCAGGATGGCGCCCTGCAGCGCCTGGTAGGTGAAGCCGCCGCGGCCGAAGCGCTGCGAGGCGGGGTAGCCCAGCGCGTCGACCCCACCGAGCTGCTGGAAGGCGCTGAAGAAGCTCATGCCCGCGGCGTTGCTGATGGCATAGCCGCCCTTGCCGCTCCCGGCCTGCGTGTAGAAGACTGAGTCGCCGCCGGCCGGCTGCCCAACGCCGCCGCCGCGATAGACGTCGCTCCACTGTTTGGTGAGCTGCAAGTACAGGTCGTGATAGCCGCGGCTGGGCTCGATTTGCGAGCCCTCCAGCCACTCGTTCCAAGACGTGATGTTCACCAGCGGGGCTTGGACGGCGATGGCGCCCTGCCACAGCTTGGAGTAGTAGGCGCCGCCCTGGCGATCGACCGCGAAGCCGGCCGAGCCGCGGCCGAGGCGCGTGTCGTCATAGCCGGGCATCACGCTCGGCATGAAGACCTTACCGGGGTGCTGCCGGACCCAGCCGGCAAACTTCGCCAGCTGGCCCGCCGGGTCGCTCGCCCAGGCCACGGAAAACGGATGGATGCCGTCGAACGCGTCCAGGTAGCGCATGTCGATGCCCTCGGCCATCCAGAATGCTTGCCGGCCGGGATCGACCTGGCCCAGGATGGAAGTCCAAGCGCTGGGATCGAACTTGGCCACGTTGTAGAAGGCCACGAAGGGCTTGCCCTGGAACTGGAACCAGGCGGGATCGGTGAAGTAGCGCTTCAGGTAGGACAGGGCGCTGACCACGTCGGCGGGGGAGTTGAAGCTGGGGCCGTTGAGGTCCACATAGGCGCTGACCTTGAAGTTGGCGGCGCGGGCTACGCGCAGCAGCGTCTGCAAATTGGCGTCGGTGCGGTTGCCGGGGCCCCACCAGTTCAGCTCGAAGCCGTCGATGCCGGCAGATTGGGCTTCGGCCACCTGGCGCTGGATGACGCTGGGGTCGTCGGAGTTGTAGGGATCGGCCGGCAGGTCGGAGGTCTTGCCGCTGGCCCAGGCAGCCTGATCGAACCAGGCATAGTAGACGGCCAGCACGGTGGGGCGAGAAGCGGCATGAGCCGCGCCGGCTGCTGGTCCCAGCAACGACAGGAGCAGCCCAAGAAGGAGCACGAGGCGTTTAGTCACGGCCATTTTCGAACGTACGAGCACGCGCGAAAGTTACAGATCTGTTCCTTTTTTGGGGCTTGGGATGTATTGCAATTTGCTATACACTGAAGTCATGAAACGACTAGTCCTTTTTGGGGTGCTCCTCGCAGCCATGCTGGCGGCGCCACTGGCCGCCATGGCGGCCACTATACAGGACGGCGGCAACATGTTCAGCCAGAACGCCAAGAACCAGGCCGGACAGCTCATCGACAGCCTGGCGCAGCGCACCGGCAAGGAGATCATGGTGGTCACCGTGCCTTCGCTGAACGGGCAGGATCCTAACGCGGCGGCGGACAACGTCTTCCGCCAGCAGCGCACCAACGGCGTGCTGCTGTTCATGAGCAGCCAAGACAAGAAGCTGGAGATCAAGGTCGGCCAAGACACGCGGCAGGCCATCTCGCAGCAGCGCGAGGCCCAAATCCGCGATCGCATCCTGTCCGATTTCCGGCAGAACAAGTTCGACCAGGGCTTGATCGATGGTGTGAACGATATTCGGTCCACGCTGCTGAGCGCGCCCGGCGGCTCGAGCGCGGGCGGCGCGGCCCCGGCGGGCCAGCGCGGGCCGAACTGGGTGCTCATCGGCCTGCTGCTGATTGGCGTGCTGCTGATCGTGTGGGTGATCGCGGGCGTGCTGCGAGCGCGGCAGCAGCAGCAGTTCACGTACGGGCAGGGCCAGCAGCCGGGCTATGGCCAGCCTGGCTACGGCCAGCCGGGCTACGGTGGGGGCCCCGGATTTGGCGGCGGCGGCTTCTTCAGCGGCCTCATGGGCGGCATCGGCGGCGCGCTGCTGGGTAACGCGCTGTTCAACGCCTTCCGCCCGCAGGATCGCTTCGACAACATGCCCGGCGGCGGTGTCCAGCCCGGAGCCCAGGACCAAGGCTGGCAGGCCGACGACGCCGGCCAAGTCAGCGACTCCGGCGCCGACTCCGGCTCCTGGGGTGACACCGGCGGCGGTGGCGGCGACGCCGGCGGTGGAGGCGACGCGGGGGGCAGCTGGTAGAGGGGACTGGTCCTCACCGGCAGCCGCTAAGAGGGAGCGTGACCTTCAATCCGGGAGCGCTGCTCGACATATATTCCCTAGTCGTCATACAGCCCGTTCTGCTCGTGAGCATGCCGGTGCGATTCCGCCAGACGCTTGCCTACCGGTATTGGCTATTCATCGCTATGCCGGGCCTCATAGTGATCACGCTGCTGTGGTTCTTGCTGCATGCTCCCCATCGCCCTATCGACGCTGCCGCGATCTCCACAGCGCTGGCGTACTGTAGCTACGTCTACACAGTCCAGTACCCGGTTGGCTTGCGACTTCGCATCCAGAACCGGACGGGCACTGCGCGGCTGGCGCACGGACTCTTCGCGGTTTTCAGCGCGGCAGCGCTGGCGCTATTCGGATACTCGTACACTCGTACGCTAAGGCCGGTTGGTAGGAGTATTTTCTCCGGCTGCTAGGACAAACGCCGGAAAAGTTGACGCCCGGTAAGCAATCGGGTGCAATAGCCGCATGCAGCGGGGGCTGCCGATGGGGATGCTCATGGCGATTTTGGTCGCGGGCTGCGGTGAAAGCACCGCCGCAACAGCGGTAACCGTTGCGGGCGTCCAAACGCCGGCTCAAAACGAGGTCGCGCAAAGCCCAACGATGAACCCCAGTGAGCTGGCTACCGCGACGGCGGCAGCTGCTCAGGCCACGCTGGTTGCCGCGCGCGCCACGGTGACGGCCAGCGCCGGACTGACAGCAGCAGGCACGGCCACCGCTGTGGCGGCACTGCCCACTCGGACCGCCACGCCGGCGCTGCTCTCAACCGCCCAGATCGCGGACATCGGCCGGCACGGGGTCGTCCAGATCATTGCGATGCAGCGTGGTGGCGGCTCGGGCGCTTACCTCGGCCGCGACTCGGTGATCACCGCGAACCACGTCATCGACCAAGCTATCGCCGTATCAGTGTTGTTCGACGGTAAGGACGTCGGCTTCGCGCAGCCGGTGGCTACCAGTCCCGAGCACGACCTGGCGCTGCTGAGGGTGTCCGGGCTCGATGCAGCCGGGGCGGTCCCGCTGCGCTGGGGCGACTCGAGCGCACTGCGCATCGGTGATGAGCTCGTGGTCATTGGTTATCCGGCGGTTGGCCTCACCGTTACGCGAGGCATTCTGTCCGCTTTCAAAACAATCGGAACGAACGAGTACCTGCAGACCGACGCTACGACCAATCCAGGCAACTCGGGTGGCCCCGTCCTGAATAGCCGCGGCCAGTTGGTGGGGGTCCACGTTAGTGCCTATCGCGGCAGCGTTGTGTCGGGCTTGCACCTGTCCGTCGCGGCAAAAATCGCCAGGCCATTCAGCGAAAGCGCCTAATTCTCGACTAAAAGGAGCCGACCAGTTGATCGCGAAACGCCACGTCAAAGCATCAGCCGTCCTGCTGGCGACGATCACATCGCTAGCGATCGTCCTTTCAGCGTGCGGCGGCGGCGCCGCGCCACCAGAAGCGAGCGTCACGGCGCCAAGCACACCGCCCGCCTCAGCCTCCACTGAAGCCTCGCCGGCAGCCTCCAGCAGTCCCGTGGCAAGCGTGCCTGCCGCTATTCCGGCTATCCAGCTGCCGCCCCACGGGGATGCCTTGTACCAGCTGAAAATCGACGCCGCCGGCGCGAACGTTTCGCCGCGCCTCGCCAACCCAGCGCTGGACAAGATGGCCGTGGTGGACCAGACGCTGGAGATGAGGGCGGCGCCAAAAGGCAGCGTAGGACTAGAGCTGCCGGGCGTTCAAGCTGACAATTTTGTGCTTGCCGCCCGCTTGCGACCCGTCACCGGCGACGGCAGCTACTCGCTGAGCTTCCACCGCGAGCGAGGCAGCGATTATCCGTACGTCCGCGTCACAACTGCCTCCAGCACGGTGGGCATTGCCCAGGCTTCGGCAGCCGACAACAAATTTGTGAAGTGGCTGGCACAGCCACAAATCAAATGGCCCAAGTCTGGCGGCGAGGACGTCTGGCTCGCGCTCAGTGTGCTCGGGCCTGACGCCGTGGCGTATGTGAATGGCGCCGAAGCTGCCCGAGCGAAGGTCAACGCCAGCAACAAGGGACCAATCATCGTGAACGCGTTCGGTCCGACCGATGGCGACGTGCCGTTTGTCAGCCAGCTCGTGGAGCTCCAGGTGTTCGCCGCCGATCCCGCGGCATCCGGGGCTTTGGCCGCCGCTGCCGCGCCGGCCGCCAGCCTGCCGCCGCACGGTGACCTAGCCTACGAGCTGAAGATTGACCCTCCGAGGGCAAACATCACAGTCAATAAGCGAAAGCCTGACGACAAGGTCGAGGTTGCACCTGGCGGAGTTGATCTCACGGCCGCACCGGGCAGCAACGCGGAAATGATCTTGCCGGACCTCACTCTGGACGACTTTGTGGCGAACATACGGCTCCGGCCATCCGCCGGAGAAGGTAACTTCGCCTTTGCGTTTCATGGGACTCAATCGCGGGCTCACTCTGTTGCGGTCTTTGGCGGCACAGGACAGCTGGCCTTGATGCGGCTGGCTATTGGCACGCCTACCCCCGCAACGCAGAAGCCCGTCACCAACCTGTTTGGACCCGCACTCGCCCTGGCCCCTGACAGCCAGGAAGAAATCAGCTTGGTGGTAAGCGCCCAGGGGGCGGACATCGCGGTTCTCCTGAATGGCAAGGAGGCTGCCAAAGTAAGCGACCCCGGCGCAAAAGGCTTGATGCTGTTGTCCGTCGTGAACCCCCCCGGCGCCAAGAAACCCTACACCGCACGCGTGATCCAGGTGAAGGTCTACCAAGGGGCTAAGGCCTAAGCATCCACCTCGACCCGCAGCGGCAGCAGGATAGCGGCGCACATGTGGTACATGCCGACGGTGATGGCGAGGTCGCTGATCTGGCGCAGGGTGAGGTGCTGGCGGAGCTCGGTGAGGGTCGTGTCAGAGACGGAGCGGGATTCGGCCACCTGACGGGCGTAGTCGAGCACGGCCAGCTCGATTGGCTCAAAGTCGTCGCGGCGACCGTCGAGCACGGCTTCGATCTTGGGCTCCGGAACGCCGGCTGTGCGCGCGGCCAGGGTGTGGTGGGCGGCTTCGTAGTCGCAGCCCAGGCTGATGCCGGTCTGCAGGATGGCCAGCTCGCGGAGCGGCGGCGGCAGGCTGGAATTGTCGCGCACGAAGTGGGACAGGCCGATGTAGGCTTGCAGGCCCTCCGGTGAGTGGCCCATGATGCGGTAGAGGTTGAGCACGGGCCGCCCGATGCCGGCGATGCGCTGGTAGACCTCGGCCAGGCCGGCGACGCTCTCCGGATCGGGATAGGGGATGGCGGCCAAACGCTAGTTGCGCCGATCCTCGCGCAGCCATTTGGCAATGAGGCCGGCGATGGCGCGCGGGTCGGTTTGGGCCAGGCTGCGCACGCACTGGACGTGCACCTCCAGGCGGCGCTGGGCCAGGCTGCCGGCCAGCGAGAGCTCGGCAGGCGAGGGCGCGGTAACGACTTCCATGTCGTGGCTCCGGCGAGGGGATGGCCGGCATCCTGCCGGCCTCATACGGATCATCGGCGGCGGCGTGGCCGGGCTTGACGGCCAATCGGCACGGCGTAGAATTCGGCCATAATGGAGCCCACCAAGCGTGCGGGGGCAATCGATCCGGGGCAGCAAGCCGTAGGCTTGCGGCCAACTCACGGACGCCGAGTAGATCACCCACTGGACGCGGGCCCGCCCTTCTTCCCGGCGGTCACCCCGGCGGCTCCGGCGCAGCTGACGGAAGTGGCCATCGTCACGCCGCTCAAGACGGTGGTGCAGGTGTCCGAAGGCGTGGCTATCTTCGGAACCGGGCGCGGGCTGGCGGTTAGTCCGTAGGGAGCCCTCTCCCAGAGGAGAGGAGTTAGAGGCCGCGAACGAGCTCGACCATCGTTCGTAGGCCCGCGGCAGTGGCGCCTTTGGCCATGTAGCCCAGGTCCTTCCCGCTGCGCGAGGTGCCGGCGATGTCCAGGTGCACCCAGGGCGTGTCGCCGGCGAAAGCCTGCAGGAAGCCGGCCGCGGTAATCGAGCCGGCCTCGGTGCTGCCGCTGATGTTCTTCAGGTCGGAGATGTCGCCCTTCATCATGTCGGCGTATTCCTGGAACAGCGGCAGCTGCCACATCTTCTCGCCGGCGCGCTTGCCCGCGGCCAGCAGCTCGTCGATCCAGGCCTGGTTGTTGCCGAACACGCCGGTGGTGATCTTGCCCAGCGCGGTGACTATGGCGCCGGTTAGCGTGGCGATGTCCACCAGGTGGGTAACGCCCTGGTTGCGGGCGTAGATCATGCCGTCGGCCAGGATGAGGCGGCCTTCGGCGTCGGTATTGAGGACTTCGATGGTCTTGCCGTTCGAGGCGCGCAGCACGTCGCCAGGCTTGATCGCCCGGCCGCTGGGCATGTTCTCCGTGGCCGGCACGACGCCGATAACGTTCACCGCCGGCTGGAAGTGGGCCAGGGTCCGCATGGCGCCGATCACGTTGGCCCCGCCCGACATGTCGGTCTTCATCTCCTCCATGTGATTCGACGGCTTGAGGGAGATGCCGCCGGTGTCGAAGGTGATGCCCTTGCCCACGAGGCCGACGGTGATCTTGGACGGCTTGGGCGCCCTGTAACGCATGACGATCATCTTCGGCGGCTCGTCGCTGCCTCGGGCGACGCCCAGCAGCGAGCCCATCTTCAGCCGCTCCATGTCCTTGCGCTCCAGGACCTCGACCGTGACAGCGCCGCTGGCGATGCCACTGGCCGCTTCGGCCAGCAGGGTGGGCGTCATAAGGTTGGAGGGCTCGTCCGCCAGACGCCGGGCGAAGTTGACCGCTTCGGCTAGGACCTCGCCGTCTTTGAGGCCGCGCTCGACGATCTTGGCGTCCGCGGCCGGCGCCAGGACCTCGAGGCGCTGCAGCTTGGGATCCTTGCGGTCGCTCTTGTAGAAGTCGGACCGGAACAGGGCGATGCCGGCGCCCTCGGACACGGCCTGCCCCTGCTGCTGGGCGGGCAGATCGCCGCGCAGCACGAAGGTGGCGGCGCGGCAGACGCTGGGCAGCGCCCTAACGGCGCTGCCGGCCATCTGCAGGGCTTTGTCGACGTCGAGCTCGGCGCGCTTGCCGCCGCCGACCAGCACAACGCGATCGCCATTGGCGTGCAGCACCATGGTCTTGTTGAGCTTGGGCTCGAGCTCGCCGCTTTTCAGCACCTTGCCAAGCAGGCCGTTGAGCAGAGCGTCGACTTCTGCGAGCTCGCCCTTGAGGCTCCCCGTCCGGGAGGACTCGCCCTCGAATACAGGGACGATGAGCGCGTCAGCGCCTCGCCCAGCCAGTTCACCGGAAACGACGTTGTACTTCATGTTCCTGTAGTTTCGCAGCCTATTGCCAGGACGGCGGCCGCGGTGTGAGGTCCTTGACGTAGACCAGGAACAGAGGCTCGCGAAAGCTCCACCTACCCTCCACGCGCTCGATGAGCCCCTTGTCGGCCAGGACGGCGAGCGCCCGGCTGGCTTGGGCGCCCTTCAGCCCGGTTGATAGGGGGCGTCCGAAAGCGATGCGCTGGGCAACCAGCCGGGCGTTGACGGTGGACCCCAGCTCGGACCAGATCTCGTCGAAAATCAGGCGCAGCGAGAGCCGCGTCCTTCCGATGGCAGCCGCCAGGATGTCGGCCGTTACCTCCTCGATCGACTGCTCCCGCAGGATGCTCGTCAGCTGCGCGCAGAGCGCCATGGTGTCTGCCGGATGCCCCCCCGTGGTTCGTACCAGCTCCGCGGCCAGCACGCGACTGCAGCTCACGCCGATGGTCTCGAACTTGGCGACGATGTAGTCCACCCACTCCTGCTCCTGAATCGCTGGCAGAGGCACTTCAACGGCATAGCGCAACAGCGGCGCGTTGCCGCGGGTGAACAGCGCTCGCAGCAAGCTCTGGTGGGAGCCGGCAAACAGCTGCTTGGTGCGAGGTTGCTCCTGAAAGTAGGACCGCATGACGCGGTACACGTCCTGG
>DATGVV010000538.1:0-2011 GCA_035299885.1 Chloroflexota bacterium
ATAGCTGAGGTCGACCCACTGCTCCGGCACAACCGACTTAATCATCCCTAGGCCTTGGAGCACGTCGGCGCTGTTCTTCAGGCCCTCCATGTCAATCTTGGCGCCCTTGGTCAGAATGCGGCCCTGGCCTTTCTCGACGTATATCTCGTACGTTTTGGCGGCGACGTCCTCCGTCAGGCTGACCTTGTTCTTGAGGATGTCTATCGCCGCTTGCTTATTCGTGGGGTTGTACAGCCAGTCCACACCCTGCGACAGTGCCGTCAGATATTTGATGACCGTGTCGCGGTGGGATTGAGCCCAGGCCCGCTGGGCCACGGTGACGATGAACGTGTAGCGCGGCAGCACCTCATCGGAGCGCTGCAGGACATAGAAGCCATCCTTCTCCGCCGTGAGAGCCAGGGCCTGCGTCATGATGGCCGCTTTGACCTGGTTGGCCTTCAACGCCGCGTACCGCGCTGGCGTCGTTCCGACCGGCACAAACGAGTAGTCTTTCTGCGCTTCCAGACCCTTCTGCTTGGCCATCAGCCGGAAGACGTTGGCCGCCCCGTCCGTAGCGTTGCTCACCGCGACCGTGGCGCCCTTGAGCTCGTTCCAGCTTTTGATGCCCGGCTGGGTCATCACGGTGAAGGCGGGATCGCCGATCTCCTGGCCAATCATCACCAGCGGGGCTCCACCCTCTATGGCCTGGATGAAGGCGTCAGCCGAGGCGGCCGTGATATTGACGGAGCCGCTGGTAATGGCCTGAGCGGCCACGGCTGGCGTGCCGAGCGTGATCGTCTCCAAAGCCAGTCCGTTCTTGGTGTACAACCCCTGGTTCTGGGCCGCCAGGTCGGCCCATTGGAACGCATCACCCGCAAGGCGGCCCTGGATTACGGGCTCCAGCCCCGAAGCCGCCGGCTTAGCTGATGACGCGCTCGCGGCCGGCTTGGCAGCAGCCGAGCTCGAAGGTGGCGTCGAGGCTGCGGGCGAGCCTGCACCACCGCACGCGGCCAGAGCCATCGCGAGGCCGGCCAGGCCGGCCAGAAGTCGTTGTGTTTTCATGGCCAGCCATTCTAGGCCGAATGTCAAAGAGCCCGGCCTAGAATTCGCCGGATGGTCGAGATCGGCATTTCAAGTAATCCAAAATTAAGGCCGGTGGCTAGCTCAATACGTGGTCGCTAAAGGCGGGAAGCCGGGGAATGGGCGGGCGGTGGTGTCGCGGGCGGAGATCGGATCGCCCGTTGGGCCGCTGGCGCTGTATGGGACCAACGAGGGATTGATGGCCGTGGTGTTTCCACGGCACTCCCGCGTGGCTGTGGAGGCGTGGCTGCAGCGGGTGATCGGCGAAGCGCGGATTGTCGACGATGCGGAGGTGCTGGAGGACGCCATCGGGCAGCTGGGCGAGTACTTCGCCGGCGCGCGACTCCAGTTCGACCTGGCGCTGGACGTGCGCGGGACGGCCTTCCAGTGCCGGGTGTGGGAGGCGGTGGCGGCCGTGCCCTTTGGGCAGACGCGAAGCTACGCGGACGTGGCACGGACAGTGGGCAACGCCAAGGCGGTGCGGGCGGTGGGGGCGGCCAACGGCGCCAATCCGCTGCCGATTGTGGTTCCCTGCCATCGCATCATCGGCTCACACGGCGGGCTGCATGGCTACGGCGGCGGGCTGGACGTGAAGGCGCGGCTGCTCGAATTAGAGGGCGTAACATTGCGCTCGTGAGCCAAGCCGTACACGCCAAGCCGCCGGAGATCGCCAACCTCTCAATCGAGCAGATCGCCGACCGCTTTACCGCCCGCTTTCGCGATCGCAACGCCGATTGGGATGCCTTCGCCGACGCGCGCATCGAGGGCTACAAGCGCGCTCAGCATCGCTTCATTGGCGCCGGCGGCTCGGGCAAGCACGGCGATCCGAACGTGATCCCGCCCGGCAACTTCACGCTGAGCATCATGTACGTCGAGCCCGGCCAGGGCAACGCCGCCCATACACATGAGGTCGAGGAGGTGTTCTTCGTCCTGAAGGGTTTGCTCACGGCCT